>CALYVE010000084.1 GCA_945492935.1 uncultured Lachnospiraceae bacterium | reverse complement strand
TGTCGGCTTGTTTATCATTCTTGTGTTTTTGGGAATCCGGAAATCCTCGTGGGGCAAGCAGATAATCCGGATTATGACGCTTTGCATGGCTGTCATGTGTGTGATAAATACAAGAACGGTTGCTGCCGAAATGCGGGAGTATGATAGAAACCAGGGAAATCTGGCCGGAAAAGAAGTGTTTACACTCAGCAAAGATGGGAAAAATGTTATTGTCTTTATGCTGGATCGTTCCATTAGTGCGTACATTCCATACATTTTTGAGGAATTTCCAAAGCTTCAGGAAACGTATTCCGGATTTACGTATTATCCGAATACACTATCCTTTGGCGGCTCTACGAACTTTGCGACACCGGCATTGTTTGGTGGCTACGAATATACGCCGTCAGCAATAAATGAGAGAAAGGACGAGTCGCTCGAGGAAAAGCATAATGAAGCATTGCGCGTGTTACCGGTTCTGTTTTCCCAAAACGATTACGAGGTAACCGTATGTGATCCTCCATATGCAAATTATCAGTGGAATACGGACTTGTCGATTTATGACGGATATGAGGGAATTGAAGCATATATTACGGAGGGGGCGTATTCGGACAGAAAGCTTATGTTTGATGTCAAATCCAATAAACAGCAACAGGAATCGAATTTCCGATATTACAGTATAATGAAAACAATGCCATTGGCAATTCGTACAAGACTCTATCGAAATGGCTGTTACTTAGGAACCGTAAGCGGTGATTCGGCAAAGTATCAGGTTAGCGATGCATTTACAAATTGCTATACAACACTTTTGACATTGAAGGATATGACGAAGGTTGAAGATAGCGCTCAAAACACCTTCCTGATGATTCAAAACAGTACAACGCATGAACCGGTTGTTTTGAAAACGCCGGAATATATCCCTTCTGACGGTGTTCATGTAGAAGCGGAAATGGAGAAACAACAGGCACGAATCATTGATGGTCGGGAAATGAAAATAGAAACAGAAAATCAATTGGCGCATTATCATACAAATGTCGCAGCACTGAGAGCAATTGGAGATTGGATAGCGTATCTAAAGGAAAATGATGTATATGATAATACAAGAATTATCCTTGTATCCGATCACGGAAGAGGCTTGGATCATTTTGATTCTATGCTTTTTGAGAACGGAATCGACGTCGAAATATTCAATCCGTTATTGCTTGTCAAGGATTTTGGGGCAACAGAGTATCAGGTGTCAGACGAATTTATGACAAATGCGGATGTCCCAACCTTAGCTGTGAGCGACCTTATTGATCATCCTACAAATCCGTTTACGGGAAAACGGATTTCTTCCGACGAAAAATATGCGCATCCGCAGCGTATTACAACATCCCGTTTGTGGAGTCTTGATGAGAATCACGGCAACGTGTTCGATACAAGCGATGGCGAATGGTATGATGTGAAGGATAATATATTTGATAGCGCAAACTGGTTGCTGGTGGAATAACGATTGGACAAAGGCGATGTGGCGTATCGGGACAGACGGAATGTTTTCGCTCCGGGTTGCCAAGAATGCGAAAAAAAACTATAATATATGGGATATTGACAGATAACATTGTTTTTAGATAAACAGGAGGACAAAATGCAGGCGATTATTTTAGCGGCAGGTATGGGAAAGCGTTTAAAGGCGCTTACAAATGATTCAACAAAATGTATGGTTAAGGTTAATGGTGTGACAATGGCAGAGCGAACACTGAAAAGCCTTGACAAGTTAAACCTAAATAAGATTGTAATCGTTGTTGGATATAAGGGCGACAAGCTCATTGAATACGCAAACTCTCTCGGACTTCAGACACCGATTGAGTATGTAGACAACGCAATCTATGACAAGACGAATAATATATATTCTTTGTATTTGGCAAAGGATTATCTGCTTCAGGACGATACACTTTTATTAGAGTCTGATGTTGTTTTTGAGGATGCCGTTTTGCATCGTCTTGTCGATAATCCATATCCGAGTCTTGCACTTGTCGCAGCATTTGAGAGCTGGATGGATGGTACGGTTGTTACTCTGGATGAAGAGAACAATATTAAGAGCTTTCTCGGCAAGAAGGATTTTGATTTTAATGACATTTCAAACTACTATAAGACAGTCAATTTGTATAAGTTCAGTAAGAATTTCTCTGTGTCACATTATGTTCCGTTTTTGGAGGCATACTGTAAGGCACTTGGTACAAATGAGTACTATGAGCAGGTTCTTAAAGTAATTACATACCTTGATAAGCCAGAAATCAAGGCAGAGTGTTTAGGTTCAGAGAAGTGGTATGAGATTGATGATGAACAGGATCTCGAGATTGCAGAAACGATTTTTGCAGAAGGAATGGAGCGTCTTACAAAGATGCAGAAGGCTTTCGGCGGTTATTGGAGATATCCGAAGTTACTTGATTTCTGCTACCTTGTAAATCCGTTTTACCCATGCAAAAAGCTTGTAAATGAGATGCAGTCGAATTTTACGGAGCTTCTTACACAGTATCCGAGCGGACAGCGAATTAACGCATTGACGGCTGCAAAGAACTGGGGATTGAAGGTTTCACAGATGGCTGTCGGAAATGGTGCCGCAGAATTGATCAAGGCGCTTGCTACCGTGCTTCCGGGCAAGCTTGGAATCGCATTTCCGACCTTCCAGGAATATCCAAACCGCAAGCCGGAAGAGGAGGTTGTTCCGTATTTTGTAAAGAATGATGACTTCTCTTATACAGCAGAGGATCTCATGAATTTCTATGAGGATAAGGATATTTCGATTCTTACATTGATTAACCCGGATAATCCATCCGGTAATTATATCATGAAAAAGGATGTGCTTCGCCTTGCAAAATGGGCCGAAGATAAGCATATTACACTGATTGTCGATGAGTCGTTTGTCGATTTTGCAGATGCAGAGACAGATACATCCTTACTAAAGGCAGCAGTTCTGGAGGAATATCCAAAGCTTGTTGTTGTGAAGAGTATTTCAAAATCCTACGGTGTGCCGGGTGTTCGTCTCGGCGTTGTGGCTAGTGCAAATGAAGAACTGATTTCGGCAGTCAAGAAGGAAATTGCGATTTGGAATATTAACTCGTATGGTGAATTTTTCGTTGAGATTCAGGAGAAATACAACAAGGATTATGCAAGTGCACTTGAGAAGTTTTACGAGGTACGCCGCGCGTATGTAGCGGACCTTCGCAAAATCAATCATCTTCGCGTGATTCCTTCGCAGGCAAATTACGTACTCTGTGAGGTTGTCGGCAATGTTTCTTCCACAGAGCTTACAGAGAAGCTGCTTAATCAGTATGATATTTTCATCAAAGATTTGTCTACAAAGAAGGGCTTTGATGGCAGAAATTACATTCGTCTGGCAGTTCGAACAAAGGAAGATAATGAGCGACTTGTTGCTGCCATGAAGACAATTTTGCAATAAGATATAAAGAATTTGAGTAGAATTTGAGGTTTAAGTTGTGAAGAAAAAGCAGGACACAAGAACAGCCTTCAAAATGGGATTTGAGGGCAATGATAAGCTCGTAAAAATTGATGATGAAACGCTTGCGCGTTTGCAGGATATTTTGATGGATATGCTGCGTGATTTTGTTGCAGTTGTCGATAAGTACCATATTAATTATACACTCGGTGGCGGTTCAGTTCTTGGTGCAATCAGACATGGCGGATTCATTCCGTGGGATGATGATATAGATATCAATATGTCGCGCAAAAGCTACATGGAATTTCGGAAGGTATTTAAGAAAGAGCTTGGCGATAAATACATTCTTTGCGGACCGGAATTTGGTCATGGTCACGGACTTAGCTGTATGCAGATGAAGAAGCGCGGAACAATTTGCAAATCGTTTAACGAACTTTCAAAGAAGGATGAATATTGTGGAATAACAATGGATATTTTTGTGGCGGAAAATACGTTTAATAACGCGCTCGGACGGAAGCTTCAGGGAATAATAAGTCTTGCGTTCGGTTATATTCTGACTTGTCGCAAGACGTATAGTGATATGCCTTATCTGGAACCATACCTTACAAATGAAGCAACAAGAAATGCCTTCCAAAAAAAGGCAAAGCGCGGCAGATTTTTTAAGTGGTGGAATCTTGATAAGCTTGCACGATTTACGGATCGCCGTTATCAGATGTGCAAAAACCACAACTCAAAATACGTAACGTTCCCGACGGGACGGAAGCATTTCTTCGGGGAACTCGGACTACGCAGCGATCTTTGTGATTCGACGGTTGTGAAGTTTCGTGATCTCGATGTTCGTGTTCCAAAGAATTATGACGGTTATCTTCGCAAATTATATGGAGATAACTATATGGAGGTGCCACCCGAGGGTTCACATGAACATCATCCGGTTATGGAGCTTAAGATTGATTAATTCGTCTTTGGAGGAAAGATTGCGTTGAAGGATAATATCAAGATTGTAATCTACAAAATCGCAGAGAAAATATTGTACGTTTTGGCATTTTTTATGCCGCTAAAAAAACGGGTTGTGTTCTCTAATTTTTCGGGCAAGCGATATGGCGATAATCCGAAATATATTTCAGAGAAGTTTCATGAAATGTATCCTGATTATGAGTTAATATGGTTTGAAAAAGCAGGGTATCATATAGAGGCACCCGATTATGTGACGATTGTCCGGTGGGGTAGCTTTCGAATGATTACGTCATTGCTTACGTCAAAGGTCTGGGTAGACAGTCATTTGAAGCCGCTCTGGTGTCCGAAGCGTAAAAAACAGTTTTATATTGAGACGTGGCATGGCGGATTAGGCTTCAAGAAGATAGAGAAGGATGTCGAGGATAAGATGGATAAAATCAGCATTGCAGCAAGCAAGCATAATACAAAGCTTGTAGATTTGCTGATTTCCAATTCAGAGTGGTTAAGTGATATTTATCGCCGGGCTTTCTGGGGATATGACGGCGAAATTCTTCTGTGCGGATATCCGAAGGAAGAAGTTTTCTATCATGTGAATCCATCCGTTTTCTCAGAGGTTCGTTCCTACTTCGGAATTGCTAAGGACGTAAAGCTCGCACTTTATGCACCGACCTTTTGTGAAACCCATCCGGAGGGCGGACCAAACTTCAAAAAGCTTGATTACGAAAAACTCGTGGCAGCACTCGAAGAAAAAACAGGAACTCCATGGGTTATAATTGTGCGACTTCATCCGCTTGATATAAAGATGGCGGAACATGCAATTGATTATACGGATAAAATCATAAACGGAAGTGACTATCCCGGTATGCAGGAGCTTACAATGGCGTCCGATTTATTTATAACGGATTATTCGAGCGGCATTTTTGATTATGCATACATGGAAAAACCGGGCTTTTTGTTTGCGCCGGACCGCAAGAATTATGAGGAGGAGCGTGGCGTCTATCTTTCGCTTGAGAATACACCGTTTCCGTTTGCGGAAAGCACCGAGCGTCTTGTCGATAACGTGCTTTCGTTTGATGAGGAAGCTTATGTTGCCGGCCTTCGTGATTTTATGAAGGAGGTACAGCATGTTGTTCCGCATAATTCCGCAGAACAAATATGCAAGATTATGAAAGAACATTTATCATAACTTTTTTGTGTGCGTAACATGAGAGAAAAAAGCAGGTCATGATGAACGATACATCCTGCCGGAGGGCTATGAATGAAATATTATATTAAAGAAACACAGATTGATGTTGAAAGACAAAAGACAGCCGGAGTAAAGGCGCGCAATGATTTGGAATCGATTTTTGAGGATGTCGGAATTAAGCGACTTGATATGCCGGTTCTTATGGAAAAAAACGATACAAGCTCAAAGCTTGCCAAATTAAAGAATCATCGTACGGTGTATAAGACATGGAAGAAGATTGTCGGAGATTTAAAAAGTGGGGATCAGCTATATGTCCAGTTCCCTGTACTTGAACATTCCTTGTTTTTGCATAAGGTTTTCAACAAATTAAATAAGAGTGGCGTAGAGGTTATTTTGATTATCCATGATTTGGAGCTTTTGCGTAACTCTCAGAATAAAAATTCCGGCTTTTCAAAGCGTATGCGAATTAAACTTGAGGAGTCCAATATTTTAAAGGTTGCGACAAAGGTTATTTCGCATAATCAGAGAATGACGGATTATTTGGCGGACAACGTAATCGATAAGGATAAGATTATTAATCTTGAAATCTTTGACTATCTGATAGATGACTTTGAGCAGCGAAGCGGCGATATGCATGATCGGATTTGTCTTGGAAAACCGCTTATTATTGCCGGAAATTTAAGACCAAAGAAAGCAAAATATGTCTATGATTTACCGAACAATATCGATTTTAATTTGTTTGGTATCGGCTACGAGGGTGTTGATAAGCCGAATGAAAAGTACTTCGGTTCTTTTTTGCCGGAGGAGCTTCCGTTTGCACTCGTCGGCAGCTTTGGTGTCGTATGGGATGGGGAGACATCCGAAACCTGCAGTGGTATTTTTGGAGAATATCTGCGTATCAATAATCCGCATAAGACATCACTTTATCTCGCCTCTGACATTCCTGTATTAATTTGGAAGGAGGCAGCACTTGCAGAATTTATTCAGGAGAACGGGTGTGGCATTGTTGTTGATTCCATTTACGATGCAAAGGATGCCATTTCCAAGCTTTCTTATGAGGAGTATGCTACCATGCAGGCAAATGCAGCAAAAGTCGGAAAACGGCTTCGCAGCGGTTATTACACAAGAAAGGCTATTTCATAAGGTTTAGTCATAACGTCAATATAGAGTTATTGAGAACGTGCATAAAGAATAGACAAGGCACCGCGGCTGCGGTGCCTTGTCTATTTGACCGATTATTTGACCGATTATTCAGTTGATTATTTGACCGATTATTCGGCTGATTATTCGGCTGATTATTCGGCTGATTATTCAGTTGATTATTCGGCTGATTATTTGACCGATTATTTGACCGATTATTTGACCGATTATTTGACCGATTATTCGGCTGATTATTTGACCGATTATTCGGCTGATTATTCGGCTGGTTATTCGGCTGATTATTCGGCTGATTATTCAGTTGATTGTTCGGTCGATTGTTCCGTCAGCTGTTCTGCTGACTGTTCCACCGGCTGTTTCGCTGACTGTTCCACCGGCTGTTTTTCTGACTGTTCCACCGGCTGTTTTTCTGACTG
>CALYVE010000083.1 GCA_945492935.1 uncultured Lachnospiraceae bacterium | reverse complement strand
GTAATTGGCAGAGAAGTGCTGGATTCCAGAGGCAATCCAACGGTTGAAGTTGAGATGATAACGGAAAGCGGTGCCGGAGCAAGGGCGTCGGTTCCTTCAGGTGCATCTACCGGAAAATATGAGGCACATGAGCTTAGAGATGATGAAAAACGTTACTTAGGGAAGGGTGTTGAAAAGGCTGTCACAAATGTTAATACAAGAATTGCTGAGCGTTTGATTGGTGCGAATGTATTTAATCAGGCGGCCATTGATAAATTTCTGAAAGAAGCGGATGGGACAGAAAATAAATCACGATATGGAGCAAATGCGATTTTAGGTGTTTCGCTTGCAACAGCCAGAACAGCTGCGAATTCATTGCACATACCTTTGTATCGCTATATTGGCGGTACAAATGCGAAACAAATGCCGCTTCCGATGATGAATATTTTAAATGGCGGACAACATGCAGACAACACTGTAGATTTTCAGGAGTTTATGATTGCCCCTGTAGGCGCCGAGAGTTATAAAGACTGTTTGGAAATGTGCACAACCATTTATCATACATTGAAAAGCTTATTAGCTTCGAAGGGTCTTTCGACTGCAGTTGGTGATGAGGGTGGATTTGCACCAAATCTGTCAACTGCGAATGAAGTGTTAGATTATATGATAGAAGCAATAATTACGGCAGGTTATAAACCATTTGATGACGTGAAAATAGCACTCGATGTCGCAGCTAGCGAATTGTATGATGAAGCAAGCGGATTGTATTATTTTCCGGGTGAAAGTGTTATGACAGGTCGTGATGTTCGGAGAAATTCGGAAGAAATGGTTCAGTATTATGAGGAATTAATCAAAGGCTATCCGATTTTTTCCATCGAGGATGGCTTGGATGAAAATGATATGAAGGGTTGGAAGGTATTAACATTCCGACTCGGGGATAAATTACAGCTTGTTGGAGATGATTTATTTGTGACAAATACGCAAAGATTACGTCAGGGAATTACAGATGGTATTGCAAATGCAATCCTAATAAAATATAATCAAATTGGAACACTTACTGAGACGTTGGATGCTATTGAAATGGCAAAAAAATCGGGCTACAAAACAATTATTTCGCATCGTTCAGGTGAGACAGAGGACTCATTTATTGCGGATCTTGCAGTAGCCGTCAATGCGGGTCAAATTAAAAGTGGTGCTCCATGTCGTATGGATCGAATTTCAAAATATAATCAGCTTCTTCGAATTGAAGAAAGCTTGTCAAAAGTTGCAATTTTTTAAAAAAACTATTGCGCAAGATATCTGATTATGATAAACTTAACAAAGTTATGATATTTTGTTAGGGAATTAGGAGGAAATTCTTTTGAAAACGGCATTCGTAATCGTATTATTAATTATATCAGTTATCTTAGCAATCGTAGTAATGATGCAGGAAGGTAAAGAAGGCGGTCTCACAAGTTCGATTAGTGGTACAAATGAGACTTATTGGAGCAAGAACAAAGGTAAATCCAAGGAAGCTGTATTAAGAAAGATTACAGCAGTTCTTGGTGCATTATACCTCGTAATTGCATTACTTCTTTCATCTAAATTCATTAAGTAATTTCAGATTATTACGCTGCTTTGGTAAATCAAAGCAGCTTTTTTGTTTAGAAGGGGGATGTTCTTATGGGAGAGAAACGCGAGCTTATAAAAGAAAAATTATATGCGTTTATTTGTGACAAACAGTATAAACCAATGCGTTTAAAAGATATTCGTTTTTTGTTGCAGGTTTCTGATTCTGACAAGAAGCGAGTTGAAGAAGCATTAAATGAACTGATTTCGGAAGGTAAAATCACTCTTACCCCAAAAGGAAAATACAAAAAAATGGACCAGAATCTGCTTGTTGGTACATATATTGGCAATAAAAAAGGTTTTGGTTTTGTACGTGTAGAAGGTGAGAAGGAGGATTATTTTATTCCTGCAAAATACACTATGGATGCATTTCATAATGATCGGGTTGTGATTAAGCCTGAAGAATTTGCAATGGCCGGAAAACGAAAAGAAGCGAAGATTGTCAATATATTAGACCGCGGTATGACAGTTGTTGTCGGAACATTCGAGCGCCAGGATGGGTTTGGATTTGTCTTGCCGGATAATCAGAAGGTGGCTGACGATATTTTTATAAGCAAAAAAGATACGATGGGCGCAATGAGTGGTCATAAGGTGGTTTGCCAGATTACAAGCTATGGCGAGAAGGGGAAGTCGCCGGAAGGTAAAATAGTCGAAATTTTAGGTCATATTAATGATCCGTCAACTGATTTACTTTCTGTTGTTCGTGCTTATGATATACCAATGGAATATCCTGAAAAGGTTATGAAAGCACTTGATGATATTCCGGATGAGGTCAGCGAAGAAGATATTAAGGGACGCACGGATTTTCGAGATTTACTCACAGTAACAATTGACGGTGAAGATGCAAAGGATTTAGATGATGCGATTTCGATTTCGTATGAGAATGGCATATACATTTTGGGCGTTCATATTGCTGATGTTTCCCATTATGTAAAAGAGAAATCAGAGCTTGACAAGGAAGCGTTAAAGCGTGGTACGAGCTGCTATTTGATTGATAGTGTTATTCCGATGATTCCGCATAAGCTTTCAAATGGAATATGTTCTTTGAATGCCGGTGTTGATCGACTTACCCTCAGCTGTATTATGAAGATTGATAAAAAGGGCAAGGTAATTGATCATACAATTTGCGAAGGTGTTATTCGCGTGGATGAACGCATGAGCTATACAAATGTTCAAAAAATTTTAGAACGAAATGATGATGACATTCTTGAACGATACAAGCATATTATTGACATGTGTGATTTGATGCTGGAATTATCAAAGATAATTCGTGCATGCAGACATAAACGTGGTTCGATTGATTTTGATGTGGATGAGACAAAAATATTAGTTGACGAGAATCATAAGCCGATTGAGATTAAAGCATATGACCGAAATCCGGCTACAAAATTAATCGAAGATTTTATGCTTATGGCGAATGAAACAATTGCAGAGGATTATTTCTGGCAGGAGCTTCCGTTTGAGTATCGAACACATGAGAGCCCTGATCCTGAAAAGATTGATAATCTTACTGTATTTATGAATAACTTCGGATTGTTTATGCGCCCGAATCAGGAAGAAATTCACCCGAAGGAATTGCAGAAGGTGCTAGAACGTATCGAGGGTGAGCCGTATGAGGCACTTATTAGCAAGATGATGCTTCGCTCTATGAAGCAGGCAAGATATTCTACTGAATGTACCGGACATTTCGGACTATCATGCAAATATTATTGTCATTTTACGTCGCCTATTCGACGCTATCCGGATTTGCAGATTCATCGCATTATCAAAGAAAATTTGCATGGTGAGCTAAATAATAAGCGTATCAGTCATTATAATCGTATACTTCCGGGGGTTGCTGCCGATAATTCGGCGAAAGAGCGTCGCGCGGAGGAGGCAGAACGTGAAGTTATCAAGCTTAAAGAAATCGAATATATGCAGGATCACATTGGAGAGTTATACAAAGGTGTTGTTTCAGGCGTAACTTCAAATTATGTATTTGTCGAATTGGAAAATACGGTTGAAGGTGCAGTTTCGATTGCATATATGTATGATGACTGTTATTATTTCCATGAGGATTTATATGCTGTTATCGGTGAACAGTCAGGGAAAAAATATCAATTGGGCGACAAAGTAACAATCAAAGTATTACGCTGTGATAAAATCAAAAAAACCATTGATTTTTCGTTTGTAGATGATAATATAGAAGGAGTTGAGTGATTTGGCAAAACAGAGGGGAACTCGCTTAATTGCCAATAACAAAAAGGCGTATCACGATTATTTTATAGAAGATAAATATGAAGCCGGTATCGCTCTGGCAGGTACAGAGGTTAAATCTCTTCGTATGGGTAAATGCAGTATCAAAGAATCATTTATTCGTATAGAGAATGAAGAGGCTTATATCTACCAGATGCATATTTCACCATATGAAAAGGGAAATATCTTTAACAAAGACCCACTCCGGACACGAAAGCTTTTGCTTCATAAGTATGAGATTCATAAATTAATCGGTGCGCAGAAGGCAAAGGGTTACACATTAGTTCCTTTACAGGTATATTTTAAGGATAGTCTTGTTAAGGTTGAAATTGGGCTTGCACGTGGAAAGAAGCTTTACGATAAGCGGGAAGATATCGCAAAGAAGGATATGAAGCGAGAAGCCGAGCGTGACTTCAAAATCCGTAATCTTGGATAATCGTTTTTTGAAGTACATATTTATATTAAGGGAGTTAGTTTTATGAGTCAGAAAAAGGTAGATAAATATAAAGAAGAAAAGAAGAATCGTGCAAAGAAGCTAAAGAAAAAACGTGCACGTGAATATGCGTTAGTAATTATCGGTTTTGCTGCATTGGGTGCCGCTATCGGTTATCCTTTCGGAAGATTTCTTTACAGACAAAACTATAACAAACGAAAGGCAAATGCCAAGGTTGAGGCCGCCCAGTTTGATTATTGGTTTAATAAAGAATGGCAGGCTAACATTTCCGGTACGTTAGGTTATGAGGTTACATTTGAGGATGCTACAGCTTCGGATGCAACAGCTACTGATTCGGACACACAATAAGCTTATTCTACGCAATGATTACCGATTGGTATTCATATATACAAACCAGGGGTTGTACTGGTTTCGACGGGGATTTAGAAATTACGGAAGCCATTAGTGGACCAGACCACTATAAAACATGGAATTAAATATAAACGCAGACGAAAATTACGCGTACGCTGCCTAATATGGCAGCTGTCAGACCTTTGTTCACCGCAGCTTAGGATTCTGGCATCGAACGAGCGGTAAACTCTAGGGTGAAAGCTTTGACATCTTAGAAAATTTATGAAGCTACCAAACCTGATAGCCTGTCTGTAGGCGCTTAGGTAAGGGAATGTCAAAATACAGACTGTGATGGGAGATGCCGTAATGGAAGAGTTTTCGGACGCGGGTTCGATTCCCGCCAGCTCCACTCGACTATGTCAAACACCTTGTATAGTGATCGATATAAGAATGTTTTTTGTCGGTGAGTAAAAAGAACAGAGTGATCTGTTCTTTTTTTGTATACTGCGGCCTTGTGGCGAAGGACCCTGCCGGCAGTGCAATCAAAAGAATTGCTGATGAAGCAATTCTTTGTGATATATCTGATTAATTTTATCAAAAAAAGATACATAATTGATGCATTTTCACTTTATGCTATAAGCGTGGAGATATATGATTCATTCAAAAATATGAGAAAGAATAGAATGGAATTTACGATATTTTGGAGGAGATGGATATGAACAAACTTAAGGGATTTGCATTGATTCTTGGTTGTGCTGTTAGTTTGATGTTCACAGCTTGCGGGAAAACAGAAAACAAAGAGAAAGTATCCGAAGATTTTAATAATTTGCAAAATGGTTATAATAATGAGGGAGAAAAAACCTCGATTCCGGAGAGTGTCAGTCTAAAACTAAATTCATTGCCGGATAAGACGATTGTAGCGAATGTTGATGCCACCGGATATCAAAATGCCAGAATATATTCTGCAGAAGAAATTGTTTTTGATGATGATTATATAAAGTCATTTGCAGATAAATTATTTTCCGGAAGCTATGAGGTAAAAAAGCCGATTGAAATATGCAGCTATGATGAGCTTTCACAGGAATGGGATTATTTGATGCAATTAAATGCGGATGCACATGAGGATAATATGTTTTGTTCCCCAGAGTATCGTACGATCATCGATGAGGCTCTTGTTGATTTTAATGACGAAAATGTTAGTACGCTTGATGACGGCACCATAATTAAGCAGGTTTATGATAAAGAAAACGGTTGTTATTTTGATAAGGCAAGATTGAAGGGTACTATGGATGACATGGAATATATCCTAAATTATGCAAGTCTTGTTAAAAATGACGATGGAACCCGTAGCGAAATCTATGGGGAAGTACCGGTGCTTTCGATTAGTCGATTGTCTCCCGGATATCGATTTATCAGTGTGTATTCACCGGATTTTACGGCGCTTGATACAATCTATGGTGAGAATGTTTGCAGTGAAGAGGATGCAAGAGCCCAGGCAGAACAACTGCTTCGTGTTCTTGGATTAAGCGAATATATTGAAAATGCATATTCGGAACGCTATTGTATTGATTATAATGATGAGAAAGAACTATATGACGGATATCGTTTTTTATTTGTGAAATCCATCGATGGCATTCCTTGTTGTTTTTCTGACAATTATGAGATTGGTGCATCTGACGGACAGGTCTCATCCGCTGAAGAATATATACTTATTGATGTCGATCATTTAGGAATTGTTTCGGCAGATTTTTATATTCGCTATAATACTTTGGATGTATTGTCAGAAAAACCGTCCACAATTTCATTTGATAAGGTGATTGAAATAGCGGAAAACTCTAATTTAATTTTTATGTATTCAGAAAATGATACACTGAATATGACAATTCAATTTACATATGCACCGTTAAAGCAGGATGGAAGGTATGTATATATGCCGGTATGGAAGCTTTTGGAACCTGTTGAAGTATACATGGGAGCTCATTATACGGAAAATACGATTAGCAGCTATCCAAATCGGGCAATGCTTGGTATCAATATGATTGACGGTACGACCTTTCAATATCCATTTACAAGTTACTCATTCCAGTTTGGATATTTATCTTTGGTATGGTGACAAAAGCAGGAAACCGCAAACCATATTGTTTAAATGATATTATTGAGTATAAATGTAATATACTGATGTAATAATTCCGAATTTTCAAGAAAAGAATCAATCAACATAATATAGCTTTCTTTATCATTATATTTTTTCTTATACGGTGTTGCAATGTTGCCATCTAACTGTGTGACAAAGATTCCTTGTACGTTGCAGTAGCAATTCTCACGTTTCGCCTGTTCACGGAAGGACTTGTCCACATAGGTGGCTACACTTTTGTGAATTGCAACATCTTCAGCAGGCAGGTAGTAATATTCCGACGGATTGTCATAAAACATTTTTAGTGTATCTTCAATAATTGGAACGGATACAGTTCCAGATGTTTTATAAATCGAAATAACAATTCCTTTCTTTGAATATACAACGCGTTTTGGCATAGATGTCGGAAGCATAAGGAAAAAACATAGGTTGTTGTCTTTGACGGA
>CALYVE010000082.1 GCA_945492935.1 uncultured Lachnospiraceae bacterium | reverse complement strand
GTTGGTGATTATGTCGTACACGAAAGACACGGCGTTGGCATCTATCGTGGTATCGAGAAAGTTGAGACGGAAGGTCGTCTTAAGGATTATATCAGTATTGAATATGCGAAGGGAAGCAAATTATTTGTACCTGTTGAGCAGTTGGATGTTATTGGAAAGCTTTCCGGTAAGGAGGGTGCGAAACCAAAGCTAAACCGACTTGGTGGCGTTGAATGGGAAAAGGTTCGACAGAAAGTACGCGGTCATGTGGCCGATATTGCGCAGGAACTTGTGAATCTTTATGCGATTCGTCAGATGTCAAAGGGTTTTGTTTATTCGGAGGATTCGCCATGGCAGCGTGAATTTGAGGAACTGTTTCCATACGAGGAAACAGCAGATCAGCAAAAAGCAATCGACGATACAAAGCGCGATATGGAAAGTGACAGAATCATGGATCGTCTCGTCTGTGGAGATGTTGGCTTTGGTAAGACAGAGGTTGCGATTCGGGCGGCATTTAAAGCTGTTCAGGATAATCGCCAGGTGGCATACCTTGTACCTACGACGATTCTTGCAGAACAGCATTTTAATAACTTTTGCGAGCGTATGAAGGACTTTCCTGTGAACATTCGTATGCTTTCACGATTTTGTACACCTAAGGAAATTAAGCAGACATTAACAGATATGAAGAGTGGGGCTGTAGATATTGTTATTGGCACACACAGACTTTTATCAAAGGATGTCGATTTCAAGAATCTTGGCTTGCTTATCATTGATGAAGAACAGCGCTTTGGTGTGAAACACAAAGAGCAGATTAAACAAATGAAAAAGAACATTGATGTTCTTACCCTGACTGCTACACCAATTCCGCGTACACTTCACATGAGCCTTGTCGGACTTCGCGATATTAGCTTACTTGAGGAACCACCGGTTGACCGTATGCCGATTCAGACATATGTTATGGAATATGATATTGAATTTGTCAAGGAAGCAATTAATCGTGAAATGAATCGAAACGGACAGGTATATTATGTATACAACCGAGTGAATAATATTGAACAAATTGTGACGCAGTTGCGAAGTGTTCTTCCGGATGCTACAATAGAGTTTGCGCACGGAAAAATGAATGCACGCGAAATTGAAGATATTATGCACAGATTTATCAAACGTGAGATTGATGTGCTTGTTTCAACAACAATTATTGAAACCGGACTTGATATCCCAAATGTAAATACAATGATCATTCATGATGCCGATACCTTTGGATTGTCTCAGCTTTATCAGCTGCGTGGTCGCGTTGGTCGTTCAAATCGCAGTGCTTATGCATTTTTGATGTACAAACGCGATAAGATGATCAAGGAAGTTGCTGAGAAACGACTCAAGGCAATTCGGGAGTTTACAGACCTTGGTTCCGGCTACAAGATTTCCATGAAGGATCTGGAAATTCGCGGCGCGGGCAACTTACTTGGACAAGAGCAATCCGGGAACATTGAAGCAGTTGGATATGATTTGTACTGTAAGATGTTAAATGACGAGATACGCAAGCTTTCCGGAGAAGCTGTGGAGGCAGAATTTGCGACATCCATTGAACTTCCGATTGATGCATACATTCCGGATAATTACGTCAAAAATGAGTATTTAAAGCTTGACTTATACAAGAGAATCTCTCGTTGTGAGACGCGAGAAGAAAACGATATGATTATCGAAGAAGTCAAAGACCGTTTTGGTGATCCACCAAAGGTATTTGACAGATTGCTTGATATCGCGTATCTTAAGGCGTGTGCGCATAGGGCATACATTTCGGATGTTAAGTATGTGGCGGACGAGGCACGATTTATTATTTGGCCGGATGCACCTGTGCATGCAGAACGCATGGATATGCTTCTGAAGCGGTATGGAGGAAAGCTTCGTTTCGTAAATGGAAAACAGGCAGGATTCCATATTAAGGTATCAAAGACAAATCAGGATGAGCTTCTTGCATTTTGCGAGAAGGTAATCGAGGATATAAAGCTGTTAACCGCGACAGACAGAAAGGAAGAAAAATAACTTTTTGACTGTCCGTTGGCACGAAGGAGGATGTAAATAACATGAATACGAAGTGTACCCGCAAGCGTGGCTATTTTTGCATATTATTGATTGCAGTTATGTGCGTGTCGATGCTTGGCGGATGTGGAAAAAAACAAAAGGAAGAATTTGAAGGCGATAAGGCAACGGTTGTTTTTCAATATGGAAATCATATTGTTACGTTAGGGGAGACGTATATATATGCAAAAACAGTTGAGGAACGTTATGTAAACCAATACGGAGAAGCCGTATGGCAGCTCATTTTACCTGCAACAGGTACGGATGCAACATCAATGGTGGACCTTACGCGCGAGGCAATTGTAGAGGAAATCGTCAAAGTCAAAACGCTGGTTGAGCATGCACCGGATTACGGCATTGCACTGAATGATGAAGAAATTTCTATTTTGGAAGAGACAGCAAAGGATTTTTATTCCGGCCTTACGGATGATGATATTAAGTCAATGGAGCTTACGGAGGAGCTTGTTTATCAGGTCCTCTACGAAAACAAAATAGCAAACATTGTAACCGAAAAGATGCTTGAACGAAATCCGGTCGAGATATCGGACGAGACAGCCCGCAAGACAACATTTTATGATATGTACTTCGCGTGCTATTCCATCAATGCGTCCGGCGAAATAGTACCTTATTCAGCCGAAGAAAAAAAGACGCAATATGACAATGCCCTTCAGGCCTGCAGTACACTTGGAACAAGCGGAATTTCAGAGGAAAGAGAAGCACAAAATATTGAGAAGCTTGCCGAGTATTATCAGCTTGAGCAGGCAAAAGAGCAGACATTAACGCCGCACGAAATATTAGAGACCTATGGAGAGGATGTTTACAATCTTCTGTATTCCATGCAAAACGGGGAGTATACAACGGTAATCGAAACAGAGTATGGCTATCATGTATTTGAAATGATCGCTCTTACGGATGAAAAGGCTACAAAAGAATACAAAGACATTTTGACTGCTGAAGAAACGGAAAAACAGATGTCTAACCGTCTTGAAACATGGAAAAAGGCTATTGATGCAGATTTTTCCTATCCGGAATCCGTTAACATGGATGTCTACAAACAAATCGTAGTCAACTAAAAAAGGAGCCTAGGCTCCTTTTTTTAGTGTTCCATTTTCCAAATGTATGCACTGTATGGTGCTAACTCAGAACCTCCGCCAAAGTCGTGTGTTGTTCCGGTTATGAGTTCCTCAGCAGTTCCGCAGCCCGCATCAAAGTGCGCGGTGTATGGATAGTCTGCTGCATTTATGGCTACAAGAATACGTTCATGCTCTGAGCACCGTTCAAAGATGCATTGGTGATTTGTAAGGACGACGGAACGGAAAGAACCATAGTTAAGCGCTTCGCTTTCTTTTTTTATTGAAGAAAGCTTGGCTATCCAGTCGGTAAGTTCGTTCCATTCCGGTGCATCGTACGACAAGCGAAGAGCTGGGTCACCATCTTCTTTGCGCCCCTCAGCACCCCATTCGCTTCCGTAGTATATGCACGGGAACCCCGGCATACCAAAGGCGAGAGCATAGATGAGCGGAAGATGCTTTTTGTTTGATAGGATTGTTGCAACACGGCTGACATCGTGGTTGTCTACGAAGGAGAGAAAATGCTTTCCTTTGTAACGAGTCCATTGCTCCGGTCCGAATTGCTGCAATAGACTGTGAACGATTTCAAACATGTTCATGCTGTTAAAGCTGGAGTAAAGTCCTTTGTAGCACATGTAGTTCGTTGCACTGTGAAGCATGCTGTCGTTTACAAAGACATTATAGTCGCCGTGAAGCAGCTCGCCGAGTAAAAGGAAGTCTTGCTTAAGTCCATCGCATTGTGAGCGAAGACGACGAATAAAATCGTGATCAAGACAATATGCGACATCAAGACGAAGTCCGTCAATGTCGAAAGAATCAATCCATCCCTTAACATGCTCCAGTATATGGTTGATGACTGCTTCGTTACGAAGGTTTAACTTAACGAGGTCGTAGTTCCCCTCCCAGCCTTCGTACCAAAGACCATCATTGTAATTAGAATTACCGTCAAAATTGATGAAAAACCAATCCTTATATGGGGAATCCCAGCGATTTTTGAGAACATCCTGGAATGCCCAGAAACCACGTCCGACATGATTGAATACACCATCTAAAACGACTTTGATCCCCTCCTTGTGAAGGTTGTCGCAAACTTGTTTGAAATCCTCGTTAGTTCCAAGACGACAGTCAATTGTTCCGTAGTCTCTTGTATTGTAGCCATGCGTGTCTGAGGAGAAGACCGGCGAAAAATAAATTGCATTTGCACCAAGCTTTTTGATATGCAAAATCCAATCGTTAACCTTTAGAATTCTCGAAGACAACACACCATCGTTTTCAAATGGAGCGCCACAAAAACCAAGGGGATAAATCTGGTAAAATACACTTTCGTAAGCCCACATGACAATAGCTCCTTTCTTGTCTGTTTTGTATATTATACAAATAACAGTATACCATAAATAGAGACTTGAAACAACGAAACAAGATGATAAAATAGAAAGAACAAAAGAAAAATAAAACAATGAAAAATAGAAAAGAGAGGGGATAGCAAATGAAAGATTTAGTTATTATTGGTAGTGGTCCTGCAGGTCTTTCGGCAGCAGTATATGCAAAACGGGCGAAGCTCGATGTTGCAGTAATCGAAAAGGCACCATTTTCGGGCGGACAGATTATAAATACGGAACAGGTTGATAATTATCTCGGAATGTACCGGACAAGCGGTTTTGAAATGGCAACAGCCTTTCGTGCGCATGCGGACGCACTTGAGGTGGAATTTTTAAATAAAGAGGTTGTCGGAATAGAAGGGAATCAAACCTTTGCCGTGAAACTTTCAAACGGAGATGTAATTGAAACAAAAACAGTCTTAATTGCAACGGGTGCGAAATACAAGAATCTCGGAATAGACAGCGAAAGCAAATTTAAGGGTGCAGGCGTTTCGTATTGTGCCACATGCGACGGTGCATTTTTTCGAAAAAAAACAGTTGTTGTCGTCGGAGGCGGCAATGTTGCGTTTGGTGATGCACATTATTTATCGAAAATTTGCGAGAAGGTTTATCTTGTGCATAGAAGAGATGTGTACCGTGCTTCAAAGCATCTGATTGATTTGGTAAAAAGTCATGAAAATGTGGAGATTCTTCCGTTTTATGAAGTGAAAGAAATTATAGGGGATGGCATGGTGGAGCAGGTTCGGCTCATTCAAAATCAGACCAAGGAAGAAAAAATCGTAGATGCTTCCGGAATCTTTGTGGCGATTGGTATGGAACCGGTGTCAGAATTTGTTAACGGGATTGTTGACACGGATAACAGGGGATATATCATCGCAACAGAAAACGGCGTGACAAGCACGCCGGGAATCTTTGTTGCAGGGGATGTTCGTACAAAGGAAGTACGACAAATTGTGACTGCGGTAAGTGACGGAGCCAATGCGGTAGCATCCGTTCAGGAATATTTACAATAGAATTATTCTTCTTTCGATTGCTTGTCTGCACCTGCAAGGAGCGGACGAGCAATTTTTATGTTGAAAAACTCAATCAGCGGGCCCATAAAAAAGGCAGTGATAATTGTACCGATACCAACGATTGTCGGAATATCTTTTACGTGACCGCCACTGATTAGGAACACGACTGTACCGGAAATTACACATACAAAATCAGTTGCAATTCGGACAAATTTGAATTGACCGATTTTCCATTTGTTTGCCATGATGAGAGCAACGGCATCATATGTCGAAACGCCAAGGTCGGCTGTCATATAAAGAGCTGAACCGATACAGATGATTACGATGCCGATAATCAGACAGGCAATTCGAATTGGCATTGCAGGCTCCACGAATATTTTTTGAAGTGTTTCGTATGTAAACTGAGTAATATATCCAAGCAAAAATAAATTAATAAAAGTTGCTATGCCGATATAGTGGCGGTCTGCAAACAAAGCAAAGAGTAAAAGCAGAGCATTTACGATTACGTATAATGTTCCGAAGGAAATCGGAATCAAAGCATCCAGTCCGCTCATGAGGGATTGAAAGGGATCAACACCAAGTGCTGCTATTTTAAAAATGCCAACGCTGATTGCGCAAATGATAACACCAAATAATGACATCATAATACGTCTCTTTTTCATAGAATGACTCCTTTGTGATATTTTTTATTGATTGACAGTACATATTATATGGAAAAATCGAGGAATATCAAGAACAAGTTTTAAGCACAAAAAATGAGCAAAATCATATGATAATCTATATGGTTATTTCTGAGGGCAAGAATATGGCTGTAAAAATTATTTTGGACGCAGGACATGGCGGATATGATAACGGAGCAAGCTACAACGGCAGGCTTGAGAAGGATGATAATCTGGCACTTACACTTGCAGTTGGTGAGATTTTGCAGGCACAGGGATATGAAGTAGAATATACGAGAACAGAGGATGTTTATGATTCTCCTTTACAAAAAGCACGCATAGGAAATGATAGCAATGCAGACTTTTTTGTGTCGATTCATCGAAATTCTTCACCAACACCGAATCAATATAATGGAGTTCAAACATTGGTATATAACGATTCCGGAATTAAGGCGGATATGGCTCGAAGGGTAAATGCGGAATTAGAGAAGGTTGGATTTCGCAATATTAATGTTTCGGAACGTCCGGGACTTGTTGTTCTTCGAAGAACAAAAATGCCGGCGATATTAATTGAAGCGGGTTTTATTAACAGTGATAAGGATAATGAATTATTTGATGCGAAATTTTCTGAGATTGCGGAGGCAATCGCTACCGGGATTGATGACACAATTATGGCGGCAGGGCTTGCGGCAGCAAAACAGGAAGGGACAGGTGTCAATGCGTCTGATTATCAAAAAACAGGAACTTATATGAAAGACCATGACTGGGCGGATGCTGATTCGGAGGATAAGATGCAGCAGGGAACAGGCAACACGAATATGCAATATCAAATTCTGATTGGAATTTATCGGAATTACGGTTATGCTTCCTATTACATGAAACAATTCATGCAAGAAGGCTATCCGGTGGAAATTTATAAAGATGATGGCTTGTATCAGGTACGTGTTGGGGTGTACAATGACATACGGGAAGCAATGGACGCACAGAAAAATTTTCAGGAAAAAGGATATGCAACGCTAATTGTTCGGGCAAATTAATCATATTCCAATCGTGTTTTCAATCATATCCAATTTATTATAATTCTTCCAAAAAAGAA
>CALYVE010000081.1 GCA_945492935.1 uncultured Lachnospiraceae bacterium | reverse complement strand
TGTTAGCTCATATACTGTAGAAACAAGCTTTTTTTGTTCTCTTTTTTCTGAAAAGATATAGACGGAATATTGTACTTGTGCTATAATCTATCGGATAGTGCATTTTATATGCAAAACAAGGAGGAAAAGAACAAATGAGTTTATCAGTAGAAAAATTGGAAGGCAGCATGGCAAAGTTAACAATTGAAGTGCCTGCTGAGGAGTTTACAAAGGCAATTACTGCAGCATACAACAAGAACAAGAATAAGTTCGCTGTACCTGGTTTCCGTAAGGGTAAGGTGCCTCAGTTTTATATTGAGAAGATGTATGGTGCCGGTGTATTTTACGAAGATGCAGCGAATGCGATGATTAACGAGTATTATCCAAAGGAAGCTGCAGAGTGTGGTGAAGAAATCGTTTCAAGCCCGGAGATTGACGTTGTACAGATTGAGAAGGGTAAGGATTTCATCTTTACTGCAACCGTTGCTCTTAAGCCGGAGCTTAAGCTTGGCGAGTACAAGGGCGTTGAGATTGAAAAGATTGATTCTGAAGTAACAGACGCTGATGTTATGGCAGAAATTTTAAAGACACAGAAAGAGAACGCAAGAACTATCACAGTAGAGGACAGACCTGCTAAGATGGACGATGAGGTAACAATTAACTTTGAAGGATTTATTGATGATGAAGCCTTTGAAGGCGGAAAGGGCGAGAATTACAAACTTACACTTGGTTCTCATTCTTTCATTGATACATTTGAAGACCAGATCGTTGGCAAGTCTATCGGCGATAAGTTTGATGTAAATGTTACATTCCCGGAGGATTATCATGCTGATAATTTAAAGGGCAAGCCGGCAGTATTTAAGGTAGAATTGCTTGCTATTACAGAGACAGAGCTTCCTGAGCTTGACGATGAGTTCGCCAGTGAAGTATCTTCATTCGAGACATTTGATGCATATAAGGAAGATGTTAAGAAGACATTAGAGGTTAAGAAGGAAAGAGAAGTTAAGCGTCAGAAGCAGCAGGCTGTTGTAGAGAAGATTGCAGAAGCTTCGGAGGTTGATATTCCTGAACCAATGATCGAGTATCAGCAGGAGAGAATGTTCGATGAGTTTTCACAGAACATGATGTATCAGGGACTTCAGATGGAGCAGTACTTAAAGATTATGAATACAACAAAGGAAGCGATGCTTGAGCAGGTTAAGCCGGATGCTATCGCAAGAATTAAGAATGGGCTTGTTCTCGATGCTGTTGTTGAGGCTGAAAAGATTGAAGTTACAGATGCAGAGGTTGATGAGGAAGTTGCTAAGATGGCAGAATCTTATCAGATGGAAGCTGACAAGTTAAAGGAATTAGTTGGTGACAAGGAAATGGAGTCAATCAAAAAGGATCTTGCAGCGAGAAAGGCTCTTGAATTCCTTGCGGAGAATTGTAAGGAGGTATAATTATGTCGTTAGTACCTACAGTCGTTGAACAGACAAGTAGAGGCGAGCGTGCATATGATATTTATTCAAGACTGTTAAAGGAACGTATTATTTTCCTTTCGGATGAGGTGAATGATACAACAGCCAGTCTTGTTATTGCACAGCTTTTGTTTCTTGAGTCTGAAGATTCAACAAAAGATATTTCTTTGTATATTAATAGTCCGGGCGGATCCGTATCTGCAGGATTTGGTATTTATGACACAATGCGATACATTAAATGTGATGTATCAACAATTTGTGTAGGTATGGCAGCAAGTATGGGGGCATTCCTACTTGCCGGCGGAACAAAGGGCAAGCGTTTTGCTCTTCCGAATTCAGAAGTCATGATTCATCAGCCGTTAGGTGGTATTGGTGGTCATACACAGGCTTCTGATATGAAGATTGCTACAGATAATATTCTTCGCACGAAGGAGCGTTTGAATCGCATCTTAAGCGAGAATACAGGTAAGACAATCGAAGAAATTGAGCGTGATACAGACCGTAACAACTGGATGACTGCTGAGCAGGCATTAGAGTATGGTTTGATTGACCGCATTATGACAGAAAGAGCATAATTTTTATTGAGGTGGCAACATGGCAAATCGTCCGGAAGAAAGAAAAAAATTAAAATGTTCATTTTGTAATAAGAGTCAGGAACAGGTTCGTAAGCTTATTGCAGGTCCAAACGTATATATTTGTGATGAGTGTATTGAAATTTGCTCCGAGATTATTCAGGATGAGTTTGATAATGAGTTGCTAGATACAGACATTAACTTATTAAAGCCAATGGAAATCAAAGAGTTTCTTGATGATTACGTTATTGGTCAGGAGGCAGCAAAGAAGGTTCTTTCTGTCGCTGTTTACAACCACTATAAGCGTATTTTGGCTGAAAAAGATTTTGATGTTGAACTTCAAAAAAGTAACATCATTATGATTGGACCGACTGGTTCAGGTAAAACATATCTTGCACAGACATTAGCTAAGCTTCTTAATGTACCATTTGCAATTGCAGATGCTACAACACTTACAGAGGCCGGATATGTAGGAGAAGATGTTGAAAATATCCTTCTCAAATTAATTCAGGCCGCAGATTATGATGTCGAGCGCGCACAGTGTGGAATTATCTACATTGATGAGATTGATAAGATCACAAAGAAATCAGAGAATGTTTCTATAACAAGAGATGTTTCCGGTGAGGGCGTTCAGCAGGCATTGCTGAAAATTATCGAAGGAACCGTAGCTTCTGTACCTCCGCAGGGTGGTCGTAAGCATCCGCAGCAGGAGTTTATTCAGATTGATACGACAAACATTCTTTTTATTTGTGGTGGTGCATTCGAGGGAATGGATAAGATTATCGAAAACCGTATTGGTAAGAAATCGATTGGCTTCGGCGCGGATGTGAAGGGCGGAGAAAAACGCGATGAAAATGAGATTCTTCGTCAGGTTCGTCCTGAGGATTTCGTAAAGTACGGTTTGATTCCGGAGTTTATCGGTCGAGTACCCGTTTCGGTTACTCTTGATTTGTTAGATGAGGAAGCTTTGATTCGCATCTTATCAGAACCAAAGAGTGCGATTAGCAAGCAGTACAAAAAACTCTTCGAATTAGATGGTGTAACGCTTGAATTCGAGGAAGATGCACTGCGTGAAATGGCAAAGGAAGCGATGGAACGCAAGACAGGTGCAAGAGGCTTGCGTGCGATTATGGAAAAAGCAGTGATGGATCTGATGTATGAGATTCCGTCTGACGATTATATTTCGCGCTGCGTAATCACAAAGGATTCTGTGACAGGTGAGGGTGAACCGATAAAGGAATATTCCGATGAACCACGTCAGAAGAGAGCAAATTTTCATAAGCGTGTAAGACACAGTGAAGACAGTATTGCTTAATAATAAAAAGGTTAGGACATAAATATGGTAGTAAAGTCAGCTGATTTGGAAACCGTGTGTGGTATTACAAGTAAATTACCGGATAACCTGTTACCGGAGATTGCGTTTGCGGGGAAGTCAAATGTCGGAAAATCCTCCTTGATTAATGGACTTTTGAACCGCAAATCACTGGCACGTACATCAGCATCACCCGGTAAGACACAGACAATTAACTTCTATAATATAAATCAGACGCTTTATTTTGTGGATTTACCCGGCTACGGATACGCTAAGGTATCACAGGAAATCCGTAACAAATGGGGAAAGATGATTGAGAGATATTTACATAGCTCCAAGCAGCTGAAGGCCGTGTTTTTGTTGATTGATATTCGTCATGAACCTGGCGAGAATGATAAGGTTATGTATGATTGGATTGTACAAAATGGATATGAACCAATCATCATTGCTACAAAGCTTGACAAGATTAAGCGAAGTCAGATTGCGAAAAATATAAAAATAATACGTGATAGTCTTCATGTATCAAAAGAGACAAAAATAATCCCCTTTTCCGCTGTCTCAAAACAGGGAAAAGAGGAAATTTGGGATGTTATTGATTCATCCATAATTGATTAATTAAGTATTCATAAATGCCGGAACTTTTGCTACGCCAATTGTTGCAAATAGTTTCGGCTTGTGATTTACTTGGGACATCAAATTTCAAATCCATTAAAGTTTCTTTCCGGTCTTTGATAACACACTGCACAGTGTACCAGTTATTGTCATTGTTATAATAGTCTGCGAAGATTTCGGATTCTTCTTTTACACTAATCTTTGAAGCCTTCAAATATTCCAGAATATCCTGCTTAATTTCATAGGAAAGATGGTTTTCGAAGTAGGAGAGTGCCTCTTCGCCGGAATCAGTGATTTTGTAATGAATGGTATCGCGAATCATATCAGTTGATATGAAATGATTGTCAATAAGTTCACTTAGCGTCTCGTGAAGATTAAAGAGTGTTGTATAGCCTTTGCCTACGACAAAATCAGAAATTATCGTGTTTGTCATCGTGTAGTCTGTTCGGTCTAACATAAAAAGAATTATGAGTTTATATAACAGTAATGCTTCCATTCGGTTGCTCCTTCGTAAAAATCAAAATAATGTAATATAATCTTACATTGCGTCATAATAAAATGCAAGTAAATTACAATAAAAACGCAAGAAGTGAGTGAAATAAAATGTTTACGTTTTGGTCTGCTTGTGATAAGATATAAAAAGTCTTAGAATCAAATAATTTCAAGAAAATATCCAATTATACAAGTTTATTATTGTGTGTTAAGAAACCCGTGATTTATTTTTTTACATAACATTATACAAGTAATTAGTTATCATATTTGATGAAGAGGAGATTGTATGGATTTTAAAAAAGCATCAGTAGCCGAGTTAAGAGAATACGCAAAAGAAAAGGGAATCGTAAACATTTCTTCCATGAAGAAGGCTGAGCTTGCCCAGCTACTGGAGAATGTTGAAAAAATGACCTCAAAAAAAGAAATTGAAAGAGATTATTCGAAGGAAAACAAGCAAGAAGCCAAAAAGGAACAAAACGCAAATCCGCCTGCAAAACAAAAGCAGGAGTCCAAGTCGGTTTCGCAACGACGTGTGGCACCTTCTGAGAATCGGAATACTGTTCCGGGACAGCCGGCAAAGCAACAGGAGCCTGCTACACAACGGAACTATCAGGAGCAGCGTAATCTCGAGCCGGAGCATCCGGAAGCAGAGGCACACATCAAGGTCTTTGATGGTCAGGAATTTAACGAGGATTTAGACAGTGGAAGTGAAGCTGATGGTATTTTAGAGGTTATGCCGGACGGATACGGATTTATCCGAAGTGCAAATTACATGCCGGGTGACCGCGATATATATGTATCACCGGTACAAATTCGCAAGTTTGGTCTTCGTAAGGGTGATATGATTGGTGGTCCGATTCGAAATAAGACACAGGGTGAGAAATTTAGCGCACTTCTTTACATTCGTCATGTAAATGGCGGATTGCCGTCCGTTGCTGCAAAGCGCGCATCCTTTGAGGATTTGACACCGATATTTCCAAATGAGCGTATTTCATTAGATGAAACAGGTGCACCCGTAGCGATTCGAATTGTCGATTTGTTGTCCCCGATTGGAAAGGGACAAAGAGGTATGATTGTTTCGCCTCCGAAGGCAGGTAAAACAACACTGTTAAAGGCAATTGCAAAGAGCATCAGTACACATAATAAGGACATGCATTTAATTGTTTTACTGATTGATGAGCGTCCGGAAGAGGTAACGGATATTCGTGAGTCGATTGAAGGTGACAATGTTGAAGTAATTTATTCAACCTTTGATGAACTTCCGGAACATCATAAGCGTGTATCGGAGATGGTAATTGAGCGTGCAAAGCGTCTTGTAGAGCATGGTATGGATGTTGTTATCCTTCTTGATAGCATTACAAGACTGGCTCGTGCCTACAATCTTACGGTTCCGCCTTCAGGCAGGACGCTTTCCGGTGGCCTTGATCCTGCAGCACTTCATATGCCAAAACGTTTCTTTGGTGCTGCCCGTAATATGCGCGAGGGCGGTAGTCTTACAGTGCTTGCAACAGCATTAGTTGAGACAGGAAGCCGTATGGATGATGTTGTTTTCGAGGAGTTTAAGGGAACAGGAAATATGGAACTTGTTCTTGACCGAAAGTTGTCAGAAAAGCGTATTTTCCCTGCAATCGATATTAGCAAGTCGGGAACAAGAAGGGATGATTTGCTGCTTACGGAAGAAGAACAGGAGGTTGTAAACGGTATTCACAAGGCTCTGTCCGGTGCAAAGGCAGAGGAGTCAACCGAGGAAATCCTAAAAATGTTCGTCCGTACGAAGAATAATAAGGAATTCGTGGAATATATTAAGAAAACACTCCTTGCGAGACGGTAATTTTCCATACATATGGCGGCAAAGATAAATTCATAATTTTTTAGAAATACTCTTGATTTTATGAATTTGCTATGTTAAAATAACCAATGTTGTTGTGTAATTGGCAATAATTCTGTTCAATTACGCATGTGAGTTATGAAGAATCAAGGCGTTTGCCTGTTCTCATATAAGAGTATTTAATAAAGAGGTGAAAAACATGAGAGAAGGAATCCATCCAGATTATTATCAGGCAAAGGTTGTTTGCAACTGTGGTAACGAGTTCGTAACCGGTTCAACAAAGGAAGATATCCACGTTGAAATTTGTTCAAAGTGCCATTCTTTCTACACAGGTCAGCAGAAGGCTGCACAGGCTCGTGGTAGAATTGATAAGTTCAACCGTAAGTATGGTGTAACTCAGGCATAATACGCAATATTATGACAAAATAGCTTGTTACGCGATTCGTAGCAGGCTTTTTTTGTGCAAAAAGTTTTGGAAATGCGTTGTGATTTATAGGAGAATATAAGTGGGAAGAGTGACAATTGGCGGACAGGCTGTCATTGAAGGTATTATGATGAAAAACGACAATCGTTATGCCATAGCCGTTCGTAAACCGGACAAAGAAATCGAAGTCAAGGTGAGTGATTATCAATCCATCTCTGACAGAATAAAGATATTTAAGCTCCCAATTATTCGAGGTGTTGTCAATTTTATAGAGTCGCTTGTGCTCGGGATTTCGACTCTGACATTTTCAGCCTCCTTTTATGAGGAAGAAGAGGAAGAACCCAAAAAAGAAAAAAAGACAAGAAAAAATGCGAAAATTTTGACACCGGAGGAGCAGGAAATAAAAGAAAAAAAGGCAGAGAAAGCGATGATGGCGGGTACAATCGCGTTTTCTCTTGTTTTTGCGATTGCGTTATTTATGTTATTTCCGGCATGGGTAGCAGGTATGCTTGGCAAGGTCATTGAACAAAGGTGGGTTGTTGCCGCGTTAGAGGGCATTCTTCGGATTGTCATCTTTTTAGGATATTTGTTCCTTGTATCTCGCTTAGATGATATTCAGCGTACATTT
>CALYVE010000080.1 GCA_945492935.1 uncultured Lachnospiraceae bacterium | reverse complement strand
GCATTTTTATATGGCACTACCTTGGATCTAATGATCTCTTTAGTCAGGTTCATGCAAAACAGGAAAAAAACGGGAGAAGAAGGATAAAATTCTTTTCCAAAATGAGCACAAAAATAGGTGTTTTATTGTTGGGGATAATTATTGCAACAGTTTTCGTACTTATTTCTTTATCTGTAAAAAAATCAACAGATTCCATGGAATCAACCTATATGTCTTATGCGCTGAATCTTGCGGAGGAGGCTGTATACGGAATCGATTTTTCTGTAAATCTCGGAGAAAAAACATATGGCAATTATGCGCAAAATATGGCGCAGGAGGCTGCAGATATCATCAACGTTATGGAAGCCTCGAAGCAGGAAAATGAAAAGTTAAAATCATCGGATCTTGAGAAGGCATTGGGTGACATTGAGATTCTTGGTGTGGACGGCTCCTATGCTTATATGGTTAGTTCGAACGGAACGATGCTTTATCATAAAACTGCTGAAAAGATTGGGTAACCGGTTGAAAATGCAGCCGTAAAAGGAATTGTTGCAGAGCTTGCAGTCGGAAACAAGGTCGAAAACGGTTCGATTATTTATGAATATAAGGGTGCGATGAAGCTTGCCGGATATGCATTTACAAAGTCCGGAGATATCGTGATTGTGACAGCAGATTATGAGGCGTTCATGAAAATTGATTATGAGACGCTGATTGGTTCGATTGAGATTTCGGGAGTGGAAGGTTCTTACGCATATATGGTTGCACCGGATGGAACGATGCTTTATCACAAAAATGCCGACAAGATTGGCAAGCCGGTTGAGAATGCAGCTGTAAAAGGAATTGTTGCAGATATACAGGCGGGCAAGACAGTCAAAAACGGTGCGGTTGTTTATGAGTACAAAGGTGTTGATAAACTTGCAGGATATGCATTCACAAACAAGGGAAACATCGTTGTCGTAACGGCTGATTACGATGTCTTCATGAAGCCGGTAACGGATATGAAGCATCGGATGATACTAACTGCTGTTATATTAGGATTGATTTTCTGCGTTTTGGGAGTCTTTCTTGTATATAAGATGATGTGTGCATTTGATTACATCATCCCAAGTATTCGAAATACGGCGAATTTCAATTTCAGAGAGGATGCGATGGCAGAACGCTTATCCGGACGAAAGGATGAGATTGGGCTTATTGCGACAGAGCTGAAAGAAATGCGGGCAAATCTTCGCGAAATTGTTGGTTGTATTGGGGAAGCAAGAGACAGCATTGATGTGAATATGAGTGAACTTCTGAATATCTCTACAAAGGTAAATGATATGTGTACGGATAACTCTGCGACAAGTGAACAGCTGGCTGCCGGTATGCAGGAGACATCTGCTTCAACGAGTTCGATTGTTGATAATATCGAGCAGATGCAGGTTGGTTCAAGAGAAATTGAACATCTGACAGGTTCAGGGGCAGATATGTCGGATGAGGTAATGAATCGTGCAACAAAGCTTCGTCAGGCTGCCGAGCAGGCAACGAAGGTTGCGATGAATATGTTTACGGATGTCAAAGGAAAATCCGAAATTGCAATTGCGGCATCAAGAGCTGTCAGCAGAATTAATGAACTGACGCAGACGGTCATGTCGATTTCCGAACAGACAAGCTTACTGGCGCTCAATGCTTCGATAGAGGCGGCCCGCGCCGGAGAAACAGGGCGTGGATTTGCGGTTGTTGCCTCTGAAATCAGTACACTTGCGACACAGACATCCGATGCTGTAGGAGATATCAATTTGATTGTTGCTGAAATCCGGGAGGCAGTGGAAAAAATGGCAAGCTGTTTGGCGGAGGTCATTTCATTCCTTGAGAGCAATGTATTGTCTGATTATGATAGTTTTGAACAGATTAGTATTCAGTATCAGCAGGATGCAGATGCATTTAAGGATAGTATGTCGGACATCAAGCGGAGTATTATTTCCTTGAATGAGACGATCGATATGATTTCTGATGCAATCACTACGATTGATTGCACCGTTGGAGAAGCTGCGCATGGAGTTTCTGACATTGCAGAAAAAACATCCGATATGGTTGGTGAGACATCATGTACAGCGGATAAGGTGGACGAATGTAAGAAATCCGTTGCAAGTCTGAATGGAATTATCAACCGATTTACGATTGAGTAAGGCAGATTGCTTCAAGCAAGAATATGAGATGATTTTCAGCTGTATTATTTATGGAACAGAGCGATACGATAGCGAAAGAAAAAGTTTTGCAGATGAGACTATAGACATATAGCAGCCTGCAAAATGGATTTTGAAAGGTTGTTGGGTAGTAAATGACACACATTTTTATTGTAAATCCACAGGCCGGATATGGCGGCACGGCGCGTAGACTGAGAGAGCAATTAGAGGAAATTCCGGACATAAGATATTATATTTTTCATACAAGACCGGAGCAGCATGCGGATCAATTGATTCGTGAGATTATGCCGTTGTTTGAACCGGAGGAAAAATTGCGCTTTTATTCCTGTGGCGGACAAGGGACGATTTGCAGTCTTATGAACGGATTTGATAATCTTGAAAATGTTGAGATAGCTATGTATCCGCAAGGACTTACGAACGACTTTCTCAAGATGATTGATTATGAAGCCAGAAGCTTTCGTGATATCAAAAATCTAATCGAGGGAGAAGTCGTAAAGGTTGATTATATTAAGACAAATCACGGCTGCGCATTAAATACCTTGTCGGTCGGACTTGATGCGGTCGTTGTTAAAAAAATGATAGATTATGTAAACTTGAGCGCCCTTGGCTACAAGGTTCCGTTTGCGTTAGGTATGTTATTCGGCGTGTTTGTTCAAAAACCTTTGGAATACGAATATACAATTGACGGAATAAAATACAAGGGTCCTCTTACTGAATTTTTCTTTGGAAACGGACATACACTTGGTGATAATTTGAATTTTGATCCCGAAGCATCGGTATTGGATGGAATTGCAAGCTGTGTTACTGTTCCGCCAAATCGTGGAGTGAAGCTTCTTCCGTCTCTCTTAAAACTGATGTCGAAGGACAAGGATAAACTGAATCAGTGTACAACCTGTATCCGGGCAACGAAATTCTCTATTCGTCGAACGAATGGAGAGAAGATTTATGTAAATCTTGATGGTGATTTGTTTGAAGGACATGATTACTGGGAGGGTGAAATCGTTCGGGGCGGTTTGTCTCTTGTTGTTCCAAAGGGGGTGGCTGTTCGATGAATTTTATTCGAAGTAGAAGCCGCGTAATCAATGTAGTTATTTACGTGCTCATGATTGTTCTGCTTTTAGTCTTTGGTTTCATAGAACGGCGCGGGCAGGGGGCTGTGCTTGCCTATGCTGTTATTACTTGGATTATAGGCTTTATCGGACTTCTTGCGGCCATGCCAAAGGATGTCAATCCCAAATATTTTGCGACACTGAACACCCTCGCGGAGTTGTTTCTTGGACTTTTTGCTGCGGAATATTTTGACAATCAAAAGATTCTTCCGATGATTATGATGCTGCAGTGGTTAGTTGGAATTATGGTTGTCCAGAAGCTTTTTATGCGTTTTCTTGCAGTTGCACAAATTAGTTTTCTGTTAATCATAAACTATTTTCCACTGTTATTGGGTTATAAGTCGGTTTACAGCCACGTGGAGATTGTTTTGTATTGTCTCTTTATCGGCACTGCAAACTGGATTTCACGCCATATTATTGAAAGCTTCGTTCAGGCCTATGACGAGTTGGAAGAACAGCGTATGAGTATGGATGAGGTGTTTAAGCTTCTAAAGGAGAAGAATATTGAGGCACAAAAGGCAACAAAGAGTAAAACCGCCTTTTTGTCCAATATGTCACACGAGATTCGTACGCCGATTAACAGCATCATTGGAATGAATGAAATGATTCTTCGCAGTAGCGGAGAGAAGGAAACGCTGGAATATGCAAATACAATTAAGAGCGCGAGCCAGATGCTTTTGGCACTTGTAAATGATACATTGGATTTTTCAAAGATTGAGTCCGGAAAGATGGAGCTTGTTGAGACAAAATACGACCTTTCCAGTGTGATTCATGATATATACAGTATTTTCAATATTAAAATGGATGAGAAGGGGCTTGCATTTCAAGTTGAAGTTGACCCGGATTTACCGATCGGGTTAATTGGTGATAATGTCAGATTGCGTCAGGTTATCACAAATCTTATGACAAATGCATTAAAATATACAGATGCGGGAACCATTTATCTTAAGATTCATCGGTGTCAGAACCTTTCATCGCATACGGTTAAGCTCCGTATTTCGGTGGAGGATACCGGAACCGGCATTGCGAAGGAAGACTTGTCAAGGCTCAAAGAAAAATTTGTGCGATTGAATCTTGAGCGAAACAATGATATTGAAGGTACCGGCCTGGGTATCAGTATTGTAAATGGTTATCTTGAATTGATGAATTCAGCCCTTCAGATTGAGAGTGAACCCGGTGTTGGCTCAAAGTTCTATTTTGACATTGTTCAGGGAGTCTATGATTTCACGCCGATAGGTGAATTTGCAAATTACAACATTTTCAGCAAAAAGGATGTGTATGTGCAAAGCTTTATCGCTCCGGATGCGCGACTTCTTGTTGTAGATGATAATCAAGCAAACCTTAAGGTGTTTGAGGGCTTGCTCAAAGGCTTACAGTGTCACATTGATACAGCTTTAAACGGCGAAAAAGCTATTAAAAATGCTTCAAAGACAAAGTATGATTTGATTTTTATGGATCACATGATGCCGGTTATGGATGGTGTTATGACATTCCATAATATTCGACAGCTGTGCGAGATAAACAAGGATACTCCTGTTTTTGTATTAACAGCGAATGCTGTGGCAGGGGCGGAACAGGAGTATATGAACGAAGGCTTTACGGGATACCTTACAAAGCCGATTGTTCCGCAGAAGCTTGAGAAGACCGTGCATGATAATATTGCACCGGAATTGGTAATTGAGATTTCAGAATCGGTTAGAGATGGTGTAACAGACAGACAAATACAAAAGGATGACCTGAGTGAATTGCCACGTGTGGAAGGCATCGATTGGGATTATGCATATTCTCATTTTAATGATGTAAATCTTCTTAGCGAGATTGTGAAGGATTTTATTGCTACCCTTGCATCTTTCGTTAATGAACTTCGTGATTATTATGAGGCGATTGTTGAAACGCAGGATGAACAAAAGCTTCATTTGTTTGAAGTCAGGATACATAGTATGAAGAGCGCGGCTACTATGATTGGACTTCTTCCGATTGCGGGAACAGCTGCAACCCTGGAATATGCTGCAAGAGATCGGCGTCTGGAAGTGATTATCGATATGACACCGGCATTCTTAGCGGAATGTGAACGTTATCAGATGATTTTGTCGGATGCATTTTTCAAGAACGATTCTGTTAAAATTTCTGACTGGTCTGTTGATGAGGTTGTGAAAAAATTTGATTTGTTGGAGCACGAAACACAACAATTTAACATTCGTACAATGGATGATGCTATGAATGCAATTTTGCAATACGAATTTTCAGATGATGTGTCTTTGCTTGTGACAAATCTGCGTGGTTATGTTGCAAACCTGGAAGTCGACAAAATTACAGAAACAACAAACGCAATAAAAGCGATATTGACAAAATCTGAATAGAATTTTACTATTATAGGAGATGTTCGTTTTGGGAGGGTGTTATGACACAGAAGAAGCATATTTTACTTGTTGATGATGCAGGTGTATATTTGCGAGCGGTTATGGGTTACCTTGAGGGATTGTATGATGTTACGCCTGTAATTTCTGCGAGCATGGCAAAGCTTGCGATAAAAGAAAAAAAGCCCGATTTGATTTTGCTTGATTGCAATATGCCGAAGGTTTCGGGTCCTGAGTTTATGGAGCAGCTACGTGCAGACGACGCTACAAAGGATATTCCGATTATCTTTTTGACATCCAGGGATGATGCGGCAACCGTAAAGCATGTCCTGGAACTTAAACCGGAAGGTTATATTCTAAAAAGCACGCCAAAGGAGAAAATGCTGGCTGTAATCGCCGACTACTTCAAAAACCATTAGGGACGTAGCTTTTGTCACGACCATTGGCACTTTGACCAGTGATTCATTATAAAAAATGGAAAGGTCATTTTCAAATGATTGATGATAGATTTTTGTTTCGGACAATACAAGCTGAAGAGACTGAACAGGCAATTTTGATTGAACAAATTTGTTTTCCGCCACACGAGGCATGCTCGCCGAAGGCGATGACGGAACGAATTGCGTCTGCATCTGACTTGTTTCTTGTTGCAATTGACAGGCAAAACGGAAAAATCGCCGGTTTTTTGAATGGAATAGCAACAAATGAGCAGAAATTCCGTGATGAATTCTTTACGGATATTTCGCTTCATGATGCAAATGGAAAAAATGTAATGCTCGTTGGACTTGATGTATTACCTGAATATCGAATGCATGGGCTTGCCCGTGAAATTGTACGCAGATATGCTGAACGCGAAAAAAAGAACGGACGCAAGACATTAGTACTCACATGTCTGGAAGACCGCATTCCGATGTATCTGAAGTTCGGTTTCACAGATGAGGGAATCGCAAACTCAACATGGGGTGCCGAACAATGGCACGAAATGAAGTTGCAGTTAGGGACGTAGCTTTTGTCACGACCATTGGCACTTTGATCATTTCTTGCCGGTTAAATAATAAACTGCGAGCTGGGTTCTGTGAGAGAGACCTTCTTTGTCCAGAATATTGCTGATATAGTTATTGAAGGTTCCTTCCCCTAAAAACAGCTTTGCGGCAATTTCCTTGTTTGACAGTCCTTCTGCTACAGCTTCAATGATTTCAAGCTCTCTTGATGTGAGGTTGCTGCGATTGAAATTGTCATTTGGTTTGATGCCGATGTCAACAATTTTGTTAAAAACCTGTTCGTCCATCACATTGACACCATTTTGAATGGAGATAATCATCTGCTTTAATTCATCCGGTGTGTGATTTTTGATGAGGTAGCCTTTGGCACCGTTTTTCATTGCCTTTTCGACGAGATCGTAATCGTCGAAGGTTGTTAAAATAAGTACTTTGCCGAGATTTTCATCTGTGAAAACCTTGGTAGCTTCGATACCGTCTTTGACCGGCATTTCGATGTCCATTAAACATACATCACATTTATTTTGTCTTGCATTTTGAATATTTGAGGGCATTTGTAACGGCCTCAAACGTGTTGTCTAAAATGATTTCCCAGATTTTCTCCGGAACAGTTTTGTCCGATACATTCATTGTGAGAGCAGCTTTAATGCCATATTAATTTTCACATTCATCGAAAAGCTCTTGGAGCGCAGGGACACAG
>CALYVE010000079.1 GCA_945492935.1 uncultured Lachnospiraceae bacterium | reverse complement strand
AAAATAACCCTATATGTTTCTTTTTATATTAGCTCAAAAATTCCTTGTAAAATTCAGCGTAATCTTCTCTCTTATCTTTTGTGAACTGAATCGCTGATCTTGGATGCTGATTGAGAAGTCCTGTCATGAGGTACTGAAGATCATAACCCCAGACAATACCATCCTTCTTCAGCTGGATCACGTAATCCTCAATAAACTTGAATACCGGAAATACGTTGTACTTTGGATTCTTCAAAAATCCAAGAAGAAGCTCCATCGCACAGTTACCCGCGCCACGTCCCATGGAATTGTAGGTAGCATCTAACCAATCAACACCGTCACCACATGCCTCGATCGTATTCGCAAATGCAAGCTGCTGATTGTTATGTGCATGAATACCAAGCTTCTTATTGTACTTTGTCGCCGCATTCATGTATAAATCAACGACACGTGCCATTTCCTCCGGGTATATTGATCCAAAACTGTCTACAATGTAAATACAATCGACCGGCGTCTGTCCAAGCATCTCAAGTGCAGCCTTAATATCTGTCTCCTGCGCATTGGAAATCGCCATAATATTACATGATGTCTCATAACCCTTCTTTGCAGCATCCTCAATCATATCGATTGCCTCCGGCATCTGGTGAATGTATGCTGCAACACGTACAAGATCAACAGGGCTGTTTACCTTCTGGTCAAAATCATTCTTGTCATGTCTTCCGATATCTGCCATAATGGCAATCTTTAAATCTGTGTCATTGTCGCCAACAATTTCACGAATATGTTCATCACTGCAAAATTTCCATTTGCCGAACTTCGACTCATCAAATACCTTCTTTGATGCACGGTATCCCATCTCCATATAGTCAACGCCTGCTTCAATGTTTGTCTTATATAAATTCTGAACGAACGCATCTGTAAAATAGAAATCATTCACAAGACCTCCATCACGAAGTGTTGCGTCTACGACTTTGATACTTTTTCTAAATCCGAGTAAATGTTCAATCTGTTTCATAATATAAGTTCCTTTCTTCTTTCACACTTTACCGCGTTGAAGTGACAAACATAATATAAACGATTTATTATCATTCGTCAACTACTTTTTTAAAAATTATTCTCCTTCTTAAGAGCTTCAATCCATGCATCATAAAGCGCCGACAATTCTTCCTTCGGGTAGCATTCATTTACAATTTGATACATTTCATTGAATCGTTTATTACATGGCATATAGCCACCACATACCTTTAATACATGATCATCTTTTCCATATACCGTAAGTGTTCTGCTATAGCCATCACACACATTCTCATCCAATTCCGGATCCAACGTATATAATTCTTCCAAATCAATCGACTTCTCAACTTTGGCATATTTTTCCGGGTCAACCGGTAGCGTGTCAACAAGAACCATTCCTGTCATTGTTCGACCGTCGTATTCCGGCATGTAAAACTCAATTGTTCCATTTTTACAAAGGCGCACCTCTCCTGAAATACAATCATAAAAATCGCCCCAGCCGCCTCCGCCGTAATTCGAGGATACGAGGTAACGGTCACTAAATTCCGGAAGTGGCTCCATTGACGTCTCAAAAGCTTCCTTCATCCGATTCCCACATGCCGTAAGCGAACACACCATTATTAAAATAATTATAATGCAAATACATTTTTTCATAAATACCTCCCGCAAATACAGCATCCTCTATTTTTAAACAAATTTCTAAATATTCTGTATGCCGTCTGATAATTATACGAACAGCATGTAAATATCTATGGAAATATTTTTATTTATTCAATGGTTATGCGATTTTTACAATCTTCCACTCATTATTGATTTTCTTACATTGCACGTTCGCCGCAAACATAAACGTGTACGAATGAATATAATCCTTGAGCATTTCTTTGCACTCGTCCGGATTTTTATCTTTGAATGCTTCCGGTTCGAAATGAGCGGGAAGTTCTTCAAGTGCATCCTTCGTTGAACACTGATAAAAGCAAGTCTCAACAATTGCAGTGTCTTCATCGACATCCACATTATATATATCAATAAAAAACTGTTCGTTGCTAAGCTCTATGCACGCCGTAACATAGGCCGGTGTGTCATTTGTTATTTCAATTGAATACTCACGGAATATCCACGAACCCTTCTTTCCATCCTCCAATATGCAATAGCTGTCGGCTGCATCGTAATCCCCGCGATTAATTGCTTCCTGGTAATTTGTAAGAACTGTCTCCACCTCATGCTTTGCATCCTTATCCGGGTCACTGCAGCTACACATCATAAACAGCATAGCAACAAACAAAACGGCTATGATTAATCTATTTTTCATGAAAAACTCCTTTCTCACATTCTCTAGGGACGTAGCTTCTGTCACGACCATTGGCACTTTGTCCTGCATTTTTCCGTTGTCAGTAAAAAATCGACCATTTTACCTGCGATTTGTTGTAATGCAACACAACGCGTTTCTCGTATCCGAATACGTTAATCCTGCAATCATAGCGCAAAATATTCGTCGTCACTACAACTTCGCTTGGAAGCCTGGTCTCCTCGCTGCTCAATTCTCTATATGATTTAATTGTGTATGTCTGCACAACCTTGTCCTCATCCTGCAGTCGGATGCGAAGCGGTATAATCGTTCCATCCTTATTGTGCTGACAAATAACGTCTATAACATTATTCTGTTCCATAAGCATCACCCAAACAAAAATATGTACCATTATATTAGAACATACGTTCTATTTTGTAAATAGTTATTTTATGGAACGATCCGGTTATTCCTTCATCATGCCCAACAGTTTATTATTAAAACCGGCTGCAATTTCTTCGTAATCCATGTATGCAATGCTTGTATCAAGTTCCCTATTCCATGTATCAAGAAGCACATCACAAAATGTCTTTGCCCCTTCACATTCCGTAAGCAAAATTGCCGGAAACAGGAAATAAATCATAAACAAGCTAAGATCCCGTTTTCTCGCTTTGCTTATCCTTCCAAATCTTGTGTAAACCTTTTTTACCTGTTGCACAAATTCAAGCGAAGCATCCTCATAGCTGTGCGCTGCGATTGTTTGTATCAATGTGTCATTCCACTTTTTACGGAATAAATTCATGTTGTATTTATAGTCATCCTCATTAAACCGCTTCAAAAAATAGTCGCAGTCCGAAAAAATTTCCTTTCCATGTTTTTGCATAAAACTACCTTCCTTGCAAATTTTAATTTATAAAACCTTATCATATGTGCACAATCTGTGCAATGAAATCTTCTGTACTTTTCCGTTGTTGTTTGTTATTATTGTCTTAATTCAATCGTACGTATTCGTACTGATAATATCTGTTCGAAACGAGGTTATAAAATGAGACTTTGTATTGCAGTATCTCCATGCAGAGCTTGAGGAACAGTTTGGAGATTATGATATAATCCTCACTCTGCTATAAATGATTTAAATTCATTTGATAGGGAAAGGGCTCCGGTGCAGCAGTTGCCATGTTTATCTTTGGCGTCATCGGAAGTTTATTCTGCCTTGTTGTCGGAATGAAATTGAATCAGTATTCGTATTCAGATAATTAACAATCAAAAATGTGCATAACGGAGATTTGAACAATCTCTGCTATGCACATTTTTCATTTACAACGCTATCTTATTTCGCTGGAGCCATCTGCCGTTCTTGAAGGCATATATTTTGCCATTAATCGTATACTGACCATTGTAATATACCTTTCCGTTTGCTGCCACATATGCCCAATCATCACCGGCAGAATCGCCTAATTTCTTCCAACCACTGCTTCGATCAACTTCTCCTTTGGAATTTACGTAATAGAAATCCAAGCCAATTCGGATAATCCTGTTTTCAGTCAGAATGTTTTCTTCGAAATAGTATTGTTTACCATTAATCATACGCAAACCATCGACAAGGTTATAATTTTCAAAATAAACATATCCCTTATCCGTTAATACCCAGCCTGTTTTCATTTTCACATTTCCGGTTACAACTCCACTGCTATCTGTCTTGTATACTTTATCGTATATAAAAACATAACCTGTTTTCATGCCCGCATCCAGTATATATGACTTGTTGTTAACAGAAACATGACCGTATTTACATTCATACTTCTCATCAAAATAATACCATATGCCGGATATTTTTTTCCAACCGGTATACTTTGCCCGCTTTCCGCTTGACTCATAGTAATAAGATCCGACGAAACAGTCCTTTAGCATTTCCTTCTGTGGATTAAAATAATACCATTCTCCGTCAATTAGACTACTACCTTCAACGAGATAGCCATTTTGAAAATAATACCAGTTGGAGTTCTTATAAACCCATCCATTTCTTGTGTCGGCCTCTCCCTGATAATTGCCTTTATTGTCGAACCAATAAGCCTTGCCATCAATATAATGAAAGCCTGCTGCCGTAACTCTGCCCTCAAAATAATACCACTTTCCGCCGACTAACATCCACTCATCACATGCAAGCGAACCGTCTGCTTTTGCAAGAGAATATCCGGCGTATCCATCATGATTATACAATTCAATCCACTTGTTATATACACAGTTTCCAAATTCATCTACATAATAATACTTTTTGGTCACTTTATCATATACCTCAGTATCACGCTGTAGGATACCCCCGCTAATATACTGCTTTCCAAGCCATCCGGTATATGCCTTTCCATTTTTGTAATAAGCCTCTTTCCCATTTGAATAATACCATCCGCTCGCTTTGCTGTCTCTTATGGAAAGTGCACCGTCCGAACCAAATGTAAGGAACTGTCCGTTTACATTTCTTGTGCCTTTACACATGATGTTGGATTCAAAGAAATAAACTTTTCCGTCAATCATCTGAACACCATCAACAAGGTCTCCCTTTATATTGGCATAATACCAATTTCCTTCATAGAAAATCCATCCGGTCTTTTTCTTTCCGGTAGCGTCATAAATGGAATTATCTATTTTCCTGTCCTTTGTTGTCAGCATTCTTCCGCACGAATCAAAGATGTAATCAATTCCATCGATTCTATGCATTCCTTTATACAATTCTCCGTTATAGTAGTACCAATCATTTCCATACTTAATCCAGCCCTGATTTTCGTTCGTAAACTTTTTGATCAGTACACCGTCTGCAGCGAAAAGATAAACGGTATCATCCTCTCTTATTACATCTCCGGATAGTTTTGCACCGTTTGAATCAAATCCATAAACGGTACCATCGATTGTACAAACTCCTGTCGCTAACTTGCCTGACGAATACGCATAGCAACTTGTTCCATCCCATCTGTGAACCCATGTATTCACCATCATTTTACCGGCAGCATCAAACGCATAATACGAACCGTCAATACTTCTATATGTATCCTTTTCAAGATATCCATTCCTATAATAATACCAGGCGCCGTCTGATTTGTACCAACCTGTAAAAGGCTTACCATCCTTGATATATTGCTCGTCACTAACAGATTTATACGGCGTAAGCACACCTTTCGCATCCGCAGCATATCCATTTCCATCAGCCCATACCCAGTTGTTGACTACAAGCCTTGGGTTAAGATAATATTGTTTTCCTCCCTCTGTATATAAGCCGGTTTTTAATGTTCCATCACTATTTACAAAATACCATCCGCCAAGTAACCGATTCCATCCGTATTTTGTTATGACAGCACCCTTCACATCCAGTGCATAATATGTTGCATTATCATAATCATAATAAATTCGATCAGAAAGCATACTTCCATCTTCATCTAAGATATAATCTTTTCCTGCACTGGTAATTTTGCAATCACTCTGAAATTTGCCATCTTTTAGGAAATACCATTCTCCTGCATACTTGTACCAACCATCTGTCGTAGTGATTTTTGTAGCGATACCCTTGTTGTCCACTACATAGCTTCCTTCCTCAAAGGATACAACTCTGTTTCTGAGAAGTTCACCATCGATAACCGCATATTTCTTTCCTCCACTTTCGACAATACCGGTTGCGCCAATCCCCTCTTCTCCGTAGTAGTAATCACCTTCCCATGCATTTACCACTAAGGTGCCATCCGATTTTGCAGAAAAATAGCATGTCTGTCCGTTGTATGTCGTCTTAAATCTTCTGTTTTTTATCATTCGTCCGGAAGAGTCAAAACCATAATATACATTATCAATCTTTTTTACACAATTCTTCGCAAGCGATTTGTCAACGTAATACCATTCACCGCCCACCTTCGTCCAAGCATTATAAGCAAGTTCGTGTGCATGCGAATCAGCGTCCACTATATATCGCTTGCCGGCGCATACATATTTACCCGCAGTATATACCTCGCCTTCCTTTGAAAAAATATAAGAAAAACCGCCGATTTTATATTCACTGTTTACAACACGCTTGGCGCTATTATCATAATAATATTTTCCGCTCGGAGACCATGTATTTCTCAGAAGCTTTCCATTTTGTAATGCCTCGTAATAAGCTTTGTTTCCATCTGCATCCGAAATGTCAAATATTTCATCCGTTCTCATGACGCAGTAACTGTCAAAACCATAGTAGTATCCATTAATCATGCGAACTTCATTCTTTAACAACACACCATCGACGGAATAATACCATCTTCCATCGACATTATACCAGCCGGTTCCCTGAACCTCTGTTAAATTTCCTTTTTTGTCTGCTAAGTAATAACGATCCCCTTCATTATACACATTCGTTACATAATAAGTACTTACATGAAGTTCCCCTTGATAACCAAATGCATATAGTTGATTATCAATCGTGTATAGACCCAATTGCGGATAACTTCCATCAGCATAATAGTAATACCATTTACCATCTTTGTAGACCCAATTTCCGCTACTCTTAGTTTCCATTTGATTAGCCTCGTTCACAACAAGGACATCCGGATAATCTACCCGGCTTTGTGTCAACGCATCACCGAACATCGGATTGGTAATTACCGGAATCGCTAATCCCAAAATAACGTTTCTTAGTACTTTCATAATCATCTTCCCTTCAAGTGTCGTGGTTCTCTCGTTCAACCATCTCTTTATAAATTATTTTATTCGCAATTTATCTGTTGTCAATAGTTTTGGGATTCAATTTGCATGCTTGTGATTCAGGCTGCATGCTTGCGATTCAGGTTGCATGCTTGCGATTCAGGTTGCATGCTTGCGATTCAAGTTGCATGCTTGTGATTCAAGTTGCATGCTTGCGATTCAGGCTGCATGCTTGCGATTCAGGTTGCATGCTTGTGATTCAGGCTGCATGCTTGCGATTCAGGTTGCATGCTTGCGATTCAGGTTGCATGCTTGTGATTCAGGTTGCATGCTTGCGATTCGGGTTGCATGCTTGCGATTTAGGTTGCATGCTTATGATTCAGGTTGCATGCTTGTGATTCAGGTTGCATGCTTGCGATTCGGGTTGCATG
>CALYVE010000078.1 GCA_945492935.1 uncultured Lachnospiraceae bacterium | reverse complement strand
ATTCGGTGCTACCATCGGATTATCCTTTAGCTCCGATGTCAGATACATAATCGGAAGGCTGGCATCTACGGAAAGCACAAGGCGCTCTGTCACATTGCAATCATCTATTCGATTTTTAATAACCAGGCAAATCTCATCGACCTCAGGCTGATAAATCTTATAAATTCGACCGCCGACAAGCCGCTTTTTGAATTCACTTACAAGACCTGCTATTACAACACCATCAAATGCCATATTTTCCTCCAACTACAACATGTCTTTCTCAATACCATCTAAAAATGTTTTCAGTGATGCACGTGCTTCTGTTATTTCTTCGCGATTCTGCTTATCCAAAACAGCTTCGAAATCCGCCAGTTGCTGCTCCAGAAGTCGTCTTACATCTCCGGTTGCTTCTTCGTACAAACGATCACCCCTCAAAAGTAAAAGCTTATTTTCTTCCTGCTCTCGCGGATGAATCTTAAGTGCAGCAAGCGACTGAAGACGCTCATCTATTTCCTCATCTGTCATGTCGGTCTCCTCGTTTTTGATGACAATTCGCTTCTTAACCTTTGTCGATAATACCGTTACCATAACCTCAAGAATCGAATTAACATCATACGTATATGTAACATCAACCGCCTCTTTGCCTGCCGGTCCTATCGGAACAGGAACTTCAATATCGCCCAGGAAAACATTCTCTCTTGCATGACGGCTTTCTCCCTGAAGAATTTTCACGCGAATCATACTCTGATTGTCATCTGCAGTATATAACCGTTCCGTGTGACTTACCGGAATAACGGAATTACGCTCTATCATCGGCAGATAATGCCCACTCTCCTTCACACCGCCAAATCGTGAAACGGCAACCTCTGTACCAAGCGTAAACGGACAAACATCTGTAAGAATCATCTCCCGCACCGCTTCATTACGTTCCTTCATCGCTGCCTGTGTTGCCGCACCAACTACAACAACCTCGTCCGGATTAATACTTGTATTCGGAAGTCTGCTAAACAAACGACTGACAAATTTACGAACAACCGAAAGCTTTGTAGCACCACCGACTAAAACAATTTCCTCAATATCGGCAAGCTTGACATTTGCATCCTTCAGACTCCGTTCAATCGGTCTTTTGATTTTTGCAAGCAGAATCTGACATGCACGCTCATAGGCCTCCTGGCTGATTTCGTACTCGTATAGCTCCTCATCTATTTTACATTTCATAACAGATGTTTTCGCATCTGCAAATCCTAGTTTACATAACTCTGCCTGTTTATGAATTCTTGCCTTTGTTTTTTCATCCAGAGAATCCCGATCAATCCCTTTTTCGTTATAGAACATTTGCTCTAAAACATCTGTAAAGTCTTCACCGCCAAGAAAATTATCCCCTGCAACAGCGCGCACTTCCATGATATTTTCGAACAGCTCAAGTATGGATACGTCAAAGGTTCCGCCTCCCAAGTCGAACACAAGGAATTTGGTATCTGCATGCTTAAGGTTTAGTCCGTATGCAATCGCAGCTGCCGTTGGCTCGCTGACAATACGCTCAACAACAAAGCCGGCCAACTCACCTGCTTTCTTTGTCGCTCGTCTTTGCGCATCATTAAAATAAGCCGGCACACTAATAACAGCCTCCCTGACCGGCTGTTTTAAATAGGTCTCTGCATCTTCTTTCAATGATTTTAATACAAAACTGGAAAGCTCTTCCGCTGTAAAAGTGTGTTCCCCGAGCGTAAACAAACGATTGGTTCCCATGCTGCGCTTAAAAACAGACGCTGTCTGATTCGGATGAAGCAACCCACGCTCCTGCGCTGTTTTTCCGACATATACTACACCATCGTCATCTACACTGACAACAGATGGCGTAAGATTTTCACCCAGCTTGTTCGGTATGACCTTAACTTCATTTCCGTCCATATATGCAATTAAACTATTTGTTGTACCTAAATCAATTCCTACTATCATGAATAATCATTCCTTTTTTCTGATTACCGTTAATCGTTACACTTTTTCATCATTTTATTCAGTTTGCGTTCGTAAAGCGCATTATGTCCACATATGTCAATCGCTTCCTGCAAACACATTTTTGCCATTTTATAATCCTTTACTCTTTCAAAAGCCAATGCTCTTTCATATAACGCCTCATGACACCGACTATAAAAACAACCGTTGCATCGTTTCATCCGAAGTGCCTTGTCGATAAATTTATTTGCCTGCTCCACTTTTCCCATTAATCGGTACACAGTAGCAGCCTTCAAGCAGTCATTCGGTGTATGAATCGTTTTTAATAAGTTCATTGTCTTTATAAATAATTGTTCTGTCTTAAAATTATTATAAAGGAACTTACTACACATAGCTTCCATCAAATCACCATAATAATTTTGTTTGTTATCCTTGTCAAGCTTGGTCGCCTTCTCAAAGTTTGCAATTGCAAGACTGATATTCCCGCAATTGAAGTATGCCCGACCTAGCGTTGCGTATGTACGAGCCTCGATCTCAAAATTATCCGAAACCAAATAAGAAAACATTTCTTTTATCTTACTTTGGTTTCCTTCCAAACCACATATATGAATATACTGACGCGCGCACATCTGGCGCTTACCCTTGTCATTTTCTTCATTCATGATACAAGGTTTTAACAATGAAAGTGCACCCTTTGCATTGTTCATTCGGACCAAAAGCTCCGCATAATCGTAGACGATATTTGGCACCGGGCCGTAGCTTTCCATATAGGTTTTATACATTTCTTCGCTTTCTTTGAAATAATTCGCATCCGTCACATTCAGGCACTGCAAGACTCTCGCAATACCGGCATGAAGGGTTTCCTTTTCTTCGGCTTCTTCCTTTGAACAATTATCGTATGCCTTGCGATAATATGTAAGTGCCGGCAAAAATTTGCCGATTTCTTCATATATGTTCGCTATTTCAGATAAGCAGAATACATTTTTGGAATCGTATAGTAATACTGTCTCAAAGCTGCTAATCGCTTCTTTGTCCCTTGCCAGGCATCGCAAAATCATGCCTTGCTCTATGTAATACAATGGATGCTTGCGAATTTCAAGCTGCTTGTTTATACATGCAAGTGCAGAGTCAAACATGGAAAGCTTCCTGTATATAATGCCAAGTCGACCATTCACAATCAGATGATCCGGATTGATTTCAAAAACCCTTTCGTAATAGGTTTTCGCCTCCGCATATCGACCAAGCCTTTCCAAATGAAAAGCAAGCATCATGAGAATTTCCTCGAAATCCTCTTTATCAGTATGAACTGTATTAGCACGTTCAACCGTCTTTGTTAAAAGTGCTACAATCTCTTCATGCTTATTGTCAAGCTCCAAAATACTTGCATCACAAAAATCAAGTTCATCACTTTCGATACCAAACGCACGAAAACGGTCTAGTGTATTTTTTGCAAGCTCTGTTTGTCCGGCTTTTATGTAGATTTGAGCTTCCAGACTATATGGCTCAGCCACATACGGATATAGGTTTATTGCACGTTCGCAAGCAACAAACGACTCTTTAATATAATTAAGCTCAAAGGAAGCCTTTGCAGAAAACATATATGCGATAAAGCTTCTTTCATCCCTTGAAATTAACGCCTCACAAGCATCGATACAAGCCTCATAATTTTGTGTTTTGTATTCTAATTCGCATTTTGCTTCAAATGACAAGATGATTTCATCATGTTCTGTTGCCATCGCCAAATCTAAATATTTTCTTGCCTGTTCATACTTCTTTGTCTTCAAATAACAATCACTGATCAAAAAATTAACATATGGCAAACGTTTTCGAAGCTTCTTTGTTTCCTCGCTGTTATCTTCACTGTCAAGTCCTTCAATCGCTTCCTTCCAAATAAAGAAATCGTCGATTGCTTTTTCATATTGTTCCAAGCAAAGATAACTTCTTCCTCGTACATTATGTACTTCAAATATCTGCTTACCGACCGGTACAATATCCTTCACGCATTCGATTGCCTCCTCAAAATGATAGCTTTGATAATGAGACCATGCCATCTCAATGGATGTATCTGTATCGTCCGGATTTTCTTCGAGTTTTTTCTTGTATTGCTCAATAAGACAGGCATTAGCACGTATCATCCCGGCACGCACATGGTTATCATAATGATTGATTCGAAGTAATTCGAGATACAAATCCCGGGATTTTATATAATCTCCCATACAAAACGCAAGCTCGGCCTGTTTCCCTTTCACTATATAATTATCCTTTGCAAGCGCTAATGTCTTGTCATAGTAATATTTTGCTTCCTCGAGATGATTTTGCACAAGCGCAAGATCACCACATGTATGTAAAATCACCAAATCAACCGGATACATTTCCTGCAGGGCATGTGCCGTCTTTTCAAGCGCTTTCAGTTTTTCTTCATGATTCTTGGTCACTGCTGTAACTAAAATGCCTTGATTATCCGCATCATCACGTAAATTCTGAAGTGCTACACGAATATGTGCAATCTCCAAATAGGGATGTGAAACATCCATGGCTGCAAGCAAATCAAAATATTTGTCCAGCTTGTCGCTTTCATGCTTTCGGATGGCTACATCCAAACGATAGTAATAGGTCAGATAATCGTCAAACTGAGAATCGTCTCCTTCAAACAGATCATAAGAAATCAAATCATCAAATGTTGCATTATTAATCATATAATCAATAAATTCTGCCGGAAATTGCTCACATAATTCACGTCTTCGTTCCCGAATTTCGAATTTATGGACAATATAACGCCAAACACGCTTTGGTAAATAATAATGCTTCATCAAAAAATGAATGAGTGCAGTGAAGGATTCCTCTGATGAATCAAGCACAACAAATGCATCTTCATCAAACAAAGCCTCCCAGGCATCTATGGAAATACGCTTTGAAAAGTCTGAATAAACATTAAAAATACGCTGTTCAAGCGGTGTCATTTCTTCTCCGGTCGGCATATCTTCCATATCCGCAAGCTTATTTGCCTGCTCGAAGGCAGCACGAAGCTCCATAAACCCTTGTGCATCATCTTCCGGGTTTACAGTCTGCAGGCATTTTCGGTATGCCTGTTTCAGTATAGACTTGTCTTTCGTTGGTTCAATCCCAAGTATTTTCCAAATATCCATGTGACACCTCTATCGACATACATTCAAATTTTTGCTGCTTCCATCGACAGGTAAAAAATACAGCTGTCCCTGCAATATCGGATGGAGTCCCATACACAAAAACAGCTGTAATTATTGTACTTTCTCTTAAGTATTGCTCTATAACATAGCCTCTAATGTCTTACGAATTGCCTTGATGAAGTTCTCACTGTTTAACACCGTTACATTATCAAGTGTTGTAATGAGTGCGAGATCCTTTGTCATTTCGCCATTCTCAATTGTTGCAATCGTTGCTTTCTCAAGCTTATCCGCAAATTCCATAAGCTCCGGAATATCATCTAATTCGCCACGCTTTCTCAATGCGCCTGTCCATGCAAAAATTGTTGCTACAGAGTTCGTCGATGTCTCCTCGCCCTTTAAGTGCTTATAATAATGTCTCTGTACGGTTCCGTGTGCTGCCTCATATTCGTAATTTCCGTCCGGTGATACAAGTACGGATGTCATCATCGCAAGGGAGCCAAAGGCGGATGAAATCATATCGCTCATTACATCTCCGTCATAGTTCTTACATGCCCAGATATATCCGCCCTCGGACTTCATAACACGCGCTACTGCATCATCAATCAATGTATAGAAATACTCGATACCTGCCGCATCGAATTTTTCCTTGTATTCTGCATCAAAAATCTCCTGGAATATATCCTTAAATGTGTGATCGTATTTCTTTGAGATTGTATCCTTTGTTGCAAACCAAAGTGTCTGCTTTGTATCAAGCGCATAGTTGAAACAGCTTCTTGCAAAGCTTGAAATCGACTTGTCAATATTGTGCTGTCCCTGAATAACGCCCGGACCGTCAAACTTATGAATTGTCTCCTTGATTACCTGTCCATCCTCACCTGTAAATACAAGCTCTGCTGTACCGGCTCCCGGAACATCGATTTCTACACTCTTATACACATCACCATATGCATGTCTTGCAATTGTAATCGGCTTTTTCCAATTCTTCACACATGGCTCAATCCCCTTTACTACAATCGGAGCACGGAAAACCGTACCATCCAAAATCGCACGGATTGTACCGTTCGGACTCTTCCACATCTCCTTAAGGTTATACTCTGTCATACGCGCTGCATTTGGTGTAATCGTAGCACACTTAACAGCCACGCCGTATTTCTTTGTTGCATATGCGGAATCGAATGTAACCTTATCATCTGTTTCGTTTCTATATTCAAGACCAAGATCGTAATACTCTGCCTTAAGGTCGATAAAAGGATAAATGAGCTCATCCTTGATAATCTTCCAGAGTATTCTTGTCATTTCATCGCCATCCATCTCAACGAGTGGTGTCTTCATCTGAATTTTTGCCATTGTGTAATTCCTCCTACTTCACCGTAATTAACAAAATCACTTGTCATTGTAGCATATACATACCTGTTTGAAAATAAAAAGTTCTTATTTTTGCTTAATGAGATAGTAATTTTTCTTGAATAACCTTGATAACACCTTGATTTTGCATTGTATCTGCCACATACGCAGCACAAGCCTTTACCTCATCTCTGGCACTGCCAATCGCATAGCTTTCCTTTGCACAGGAAAGCATTCCAAGATCATTGATATTGTCGCCAAATACCATAACCTCATCCTTTGAAGCACCAAAGCGTTCCATCAAAAATGACAGTCCCTTTTCCTTACCAATGTCAAATCGCATGCAGTCGACCCAGTTAATCCCCGCTGATGCTACCAATACTGTATCCTTCCACTTATCGAAAAACCATTCTTTCACATAGCTTTCTGCATCCGTCGGATGATAAATCGAAACTTTTACAATATCATCGTCAATATCAAAAATATCAGGAACCTTTTTAATGTTGTAATGATAGGAATCACGCATCCATCGATATAACTCGTCTGCCTCCTCACGGACATATGCAAAATCCACACCACATAACATCGGTTCCGCATTTTCAATTTTTAATATATCTTCTGCTACGCTATGTATGAGTGCTTCCTTTATCGGATTTTTCATAATTGCGTTTCCCTCGTTATCGCGAACAAAGCCACCATTGTCTGTAATATAATAAATATCCGATGCAACCGGCGCAAATAATCGTTTCAGACTCGCATACTGTCTTCCACTGGCTGCAACAAACTTTATGTTTTTTTCTTTTAACTGAGCAATCACGTCAAAAATCAAAGGTGAAATATCAAAGGTTCCGTCCGGCACAAGCGTACCATCCACATCACTTGCTACTATTTTAATCATATCGTATTAACCGCCTTTTTTAATCTGTTGCTTTGACGGGTATGAAACCTTTGGAATCGGAACATCA
>CALYVE010000077.1 GCA_945492935.1 uncultured Lachnospiraceae bacterium | reverse complement strand
CGGTGACTTTCCATCGAAAATTTCTTTGATAAACATTTTACAAAGAGGGATTGGTAGCTGGTAAATCAATCGACCGATACCAAGATTGCTATATCCTATAATCTTGCGATCGCTATAGAAAATCTTACCAACGTCGAGGGCAAGTTTTGCCTCCTTATAGGAACGTGAAACCTCTTTAATCTCGTTAACAATTGTACCATATGCAACATTAACAGCCGACATCGCTTCTGTGTTAAGCATATCAACAATTACCTTTGCGGTCTTGCTCATATCTTCGTAAGTCTCGTTTGGTTTCACTTCTTTCACGAGAATAATATTCTTCTCATCTACGGCTGTAATAAAATCTTTTGTCTTTGTTGAGAACAATGTACGAACAGTTTCGAGAGCATTCGTATCCTTCTCATTCTTTGTCTCAATTATGAAGACAATTCGCTTAACATCCGTATCAATATGTAACTTCTTAGCACGGTTGTAAATATCAACCAAAAGCAAATTGTCAAGGAGCAAATTCTTGACAAAGTTGTCCTTGTCAAAACGCTCTTTGTATGCGACTAACAAACTCTGGATTTGGAAAGATGCAACCTTACCAATCATGTAAACATCTTCGGCCTCACCCTTTGCTAATATTACATATTCCAATTCATTATCATCATAAACCTTGAAAAACTGGAATCCCATCATCACCTGACTCTCCGCCGGTGAATCTGCAAATGCAACAACCGCATCTTCATACTCATCTGTATTCCGAATGGTAGAAGCTAAGCTCTTACCTTCTGTATCCATAACGCAAAAATCTGTACGTGTTATCGCCTTAATACCATCAATCGTATCTTGCAGAATCTGATTAGAGATCATCTCTTCACCCCTTTGATTTGTTACAAAAGTGTTACATATTGTTACAATAATAATAACCGAGTAGCACTTTTTTGTCAATAAGTTTTTATTTCCATACAGAAAATATTATATCTCATAATTGTGAAAAAAAAAAGGAGGAAATGTATATTTTTGCATTTCCTCCGAAAAAATCACTATGTAATTATTACCAAACGGATTAGTTGATAATTACTTCTTCTGTTTCCTTATCGAAAACATGAATCTTGCTTAAGTCAAATGCTAACTGAACAGAATCACCAGGACGTGCTGTTGTTCTTGGGTTAACACTTGCTGTAATATCGAACTGATCGATTGTGAAGTATAAGTATACCTGTGCACCTAACATCTCATAGATGTTGATTCTTGCATCGATAACACTCTCAGGTGAAGACTCAATGAAGAGCTGCTCATCATGAATATCCTCTGGACGGATACCAAGTACAACATCCTTGTCAATGAAGTCGCCTGCGATAAGCTTCTGAGCCTTTGACTCAGGAACCTTGATTGAGTGTGAACCGAACATAAGTAATACGTCAGCACCAGACTTAACAACCTTACAATCAATGAAATTCATAGGTGGCATACCCATGAAACCTGCTACGAAGAGGTTGCATGGCTTGTCATAGAGGTTCTGAGGTGTATCGATCTGCTGGATGATACCATCCTTCATAACTACGATTCTTGTACCAAGAGTCATAGCCTCTGTCTGGTCATGTGTTACGTAAATAATTGTTGTCTGAAGTCTCTGATGAAGCTTAGAAATCTCAACACGCATCTGAACACGAAGCTTAGCATCAAGGTTTGAAAGAGGCTCGTCCATAAGGAATACCTTTGGCTCACGAACGATTGCACGACCCATAGCTACACGCTGTCTCTGACCACCTGATAAAGCCTTTGGCTTTCTGTCAAGCAAATGCTCGATATCAAGAATCTTAGCAGCCTCATGTACCTGCTTGTCAATCTTCTCCTTTGGAACCTTTCTGAGCTTAAGACCAAATGCCATGTTGTCATAAACTGACATATGTGGATACAAAGCGTAGTTCTGGAATACCATCGCGATATCTCTGTCCTTAGGCTCTACGTCGTTAACCATCTTGTCACCGATCCACAACTCACCAGAGCTGATGTCCTCAAGACCTGCAATCATACGAAGTGTTGTAGACTTACCACAACCAGAAGGTCCTACGAAGATGATGAACTCCTTATCCTCGATTTCCATGCTGAAATCCTTAACAGCATTGAATCCATTAGGATAAACCTTGTAAATATTCTTAAGTGATAAACTAGCCATTCTAAATTTTCCTCCTTAGGTTTAACTAAATGTTATCTGACTAATGATGTCTTGATTTTACATGAAACCATTTTGAAATGCCATATCATAAATATACAAATACGTGAAAAAATTATTGTTGAAATTGTATATGAATATTTTTTTGCCTGTTTTTTTATCCATTTTCTACAAATTAACAGCTGATTTACATCGAATATTTTGTGAATCCTTCACCAAAAGCCTCACGGATGTCTCCGACAAAACAAATTGCTTTTTCATCGATTTGATATATTTTTTGCTTAATTTGAACCATTTCTTTCCCGGAAACAACAGTCAAAATCATATGTTTGGATACATTTGTATACGCACCCGTCACCTCGATAAAGGTCACACCGCGTGATATTTCATGTATGATATACGCTGCGCATGCATCCGGCTCTTTTGATATAATATAGAGTAATTTTGCATGATTGGGGCCTTCCATAATTTCATCCGCAACCCGCTGAATAATATAAACAGCGATGATTGCATAAATTCCTTTCGCAACACCAAATATACCTGCTCCGATTAAGACTATGACTCCGTCAACAATTCCCATAATCTTCGGAATTGAAATATAACGTATCTTTCTATTTATAATGGTAGCCAACATATCCACACCTCCGGTTGACGCCTGACTTAAAAACACAAGACCAAGTCCCGCTCCCATCAGTACGCTGCCCACAACGATATCAACAAGCATATCGCCGGTCAAAATATTGACCGCCGGAACAATTCCAAGAAAAAAAGTCAAAAGTGCGGTTCCAAGCAGCATTCGTCCGAATATGCGAAATTCAAAGACACGAATTCCAATCAAAAACAACGGAACATTAAACAACAGATTGACAACCCACATCGGTACATTCCACATATGGTTAAACAAAACCGCAAGTCCCGTCACGCCCCCCGCAACAACACCAAGCTGATCAAAATAAACAACAACCGCAATTGCCATCAGTAAGGCTCCTGCACACAATACGGCAATTTGCCGAAATGCATCTGCATATTTTTTGTTTTCTTTCATTCTAAAAATAACCTCCAAACACATGTACAAACAGTCAGAAAGAAATGTTTCATCCGCACTTCTTTTGAATGCACTACCGGCAGTGTCCCGCGCCACAAGGCCGCGGTATACAACGACAAAGCGCCCCATACAAAAAGTATGAGACGCTTGATAGTCTTTTATACAAGTATTTGAATTTTACTGGTCAATATCTGACGTTCCAAGAATGATAATAATATCGTAATTTTCTGTGCTTGTTGATGTTCCTTCTGTCACATCGCCAACCTCATAAGTCGCACCATTGAAGAAGGCTACCAAGTCGGTTCCGACGCCCTCCTGCTTAGCAATAATTCGTGTCGTCTCCTGCAAAGTCGAGTAGTCAGAAGCAAATGTATTTACATAGCCTGCATCATTAAGCTTGCCGCACCATCTGCCTGCAAGTCCTTGCGAGCTTGTACTATTTAATACAAGAATATTCTTATGGTAAGAATACTCTTCACCCTCTGCCGCCTGTTGCAAAGCAGTTGTTGCCTCGGTTGTTTCATAAATCTGGTTATCCTTTGCATCAGCCTCTGTCAAAATGCTGTCTCCAACGGTAGTAGCAGGTTCAATCTTGTTGTGGTCACTTTTTACAACCTTTAACAAAATCAAAATACCCAGTATTGCAATAGCAATACCTAATATTATAACGACTCCCTTAAGCAATATACCAAAGAACAAGCCGACCGGACTTTCTTTTTTCATGGAATAAAACCTCCGTAAAATAAATCTTTTCACAGTATAACAAATAGAGGTATATTTTTCAACCATTTCTATGCTATACTACAGTCAAACAAAGAAGGAGACAAAATCATGAAGGTAGCAATTATCACAGGTGCATCAAGAGGTATTGGTCGTGCAATTGCATATGCGATGGCAGGCAAAGATGTATATATTGCCATTTGCGGCAGAAATGAGGAAGCAATCCGTCTTGTTTCGCAATCACTGAATAAGGATGGCTGTGTTTGTCATGCCTTCGTTGGTAATGTTGCCGATTATGAATTTGTTTCCGATATGGTTCAAACCGTTCTTTCCGAAGCCGGTCACATCGATTATCTGATAAACAATGCCGGCATTTCTGAGGTTGGACTTTTTACAGATACAACGCCGGAGCAGTGGAAGACACTTATGGACATCAATGTTTCTTCTATATACAATACATGCCACTGCGTTGTTCCTTCTATGGTATCTTCAAAATCAGGTCGCATCCTGAACATTTCCTCTGTGTGGGGACTTGTCGGTGCTTCCTGCGAGGTTGCATACTCTGCCTCAAAGGGTGCCGTTAACAGCTTTACAAAAGCGCTCGCCAAAGAGCTTGCTCCAAGTAATATTGCCGTAAATGCAATTGCCTTCGGTGCCATTGATACCGAAATGAATGCACATCTGACGAAGGAAGACCGTGCACTTCTTGAGGACGAAATCCCTTACGGAAAAATGGCGACTCCAAAAGAAGCCGCCACTTTTGCTAAACAAATATTATCTATGCCATCTTATTTTACCGGCGAAATCGTTAAGTTCGACGGTGCATGGATTTAATTTATCTTACTTTTCCTTTTTCATACCCTTCAAAGCATTCGAAAGCTTAATTGGATTTCCGTAACGAAGTGTTGAGTTGCGGAAGATTTTTCCACCAATTATTCCAACAAGAATAACCGTTGCATAGAGGATTACTGCCGAAACTATAACCTCCCATACTGCTACGTTACCCATAGCTACTCTTGCAAACATTGCACTGTATGAGCTGATCGGAAGGAATGACAATACCTTAATAATAACACCATCAACATTCATAAGGTTAATTAACGAAACAACATATACAAGTGTAACAATCATCTGTGCCGTACCGGCTGTCTTATTTAAATCTTCTATCTTTGATACAAGAGCACCAAGCGCACCATACATAAACGCATACACAAGGAAACCACCAATACCAAAAATGGCAAATGTCACCAACACATTCGAAGGAATATCAAAGATTGCCTGGAACGTAGAACTCCAATATGCCTTATTGAATTGGTATGAACCGATCAAACTTCCTCCAATCAGACCTACCTGGAAAATGGTTGCAATTGCACCGGCAATTACTTTACCAAACAAAATAGCTGTTGAGGATGTACTTGTAACAAGAATCTCGATGGAACGATTACTCTTCTCATTTGTAACACTTGATGCAATTGTCATACCATACATTACAATCAACATGAAAATGATAATAACAAGTGCGTAGCAATACCAGTAGTTGCTTGCACTATCCTTACCAAGAATTTCTTCATTCATCTCAATTTCCTGATATTCCATAGCAAGGAACTCATCGATATTAAGGTTGTTTTCCCGGCAATAATCCATCTTATTAAGAAGTGCCATGTATTCCTTAAAATCATAACCTGTCTGATCCATCATGCTGTTATTAAACACAACGTAATCAAAGCTTGTAAGACTGTTTACAATAAAACCTTTCTTTGCTTCTTCGCTTTTAACCATTTCTTTTACCTGGTCAGCGCTATCACAAAATACAAAATGAATATCAGCAAACATATCCTTTAGACTTTCTTCCTCCGCAATACCTGTTGCATCATAGATTGCATATTTTGTCAGATCTTCAATATTTTCTTCGTTTGAGCTGCTGCTCGATGAACTGCCACTCTTAAAAGCATCTTTGATTCTAGGAGCAAACATGATGCCCGCTGCCAAAATACAGATAATAATTGTAGAAATAATATAACTTTTTGACTTAAAGTAATTGTCTAATTCAAACTTTAATATCGTCTTAAACTGTTTCATGTTACTTACCTGCCTTTCCGAACAAGCCACGTTTCTTGCTCTTGTTTTCCGGTTCTTCCTCTTCAACCACCTTGACAACTTCCTCTTCCCCAACGCAAGAAACGAAGATATCATTTAAGGATGGCTCGTATGCACCAAAATGCTTAATGCCAATATCGCAAGACTTAATTGCGTCAAGAAGCTTCCACTGATCAACGCCTTCTTTTACCGAAAGAATTACGTCGTATTTATTTACACCAAGCACTTCCACATAATCCGAAAGCTTTGTCTCGCAAACTTTCTTCAGCTCATCAAGTGAGTAGTTCTCCGCAGCCAGAATCTTACGTCCCTTACCATACTCCATCTTGATGTCATCCAGATGACCGGAAAGAATATTTTCACCGTGATTAATGATTACGATATCCTCGCAGAACTCCTCAACATAACTCATCTGATGGCTTGAGAAAATTACGATTCTTCCTTCCGAAATCAACTCACGAATGACATTTTTAAGTATCTGGGAATTGACCGGATCAAGTCCGCTAAACGGTTCATCTAATATAACAATACTTGGCTCGCCAACTAAGGTTGCCGCAAGCTGAACCTTCTGCTGGTTACCCTTTGATAATGTTTCAAGCTTACGGTCTGCATATTCAAGAACCTCAAGCTTCTCCAGCCATTTCATAGTGCTTTCTGCCGCCTGCTTCTTATTCATACCACGAAGCATCGCAAGATATATCATCTGTTCTTTAACAATTTTTTTCGGATAAAGTCCTCTTTCCTCCGGCAAATAACCGACCTGGCTTCCATCCGGCACAAACTTCGTTCCGTCCAGCAATATCTCTCCTGCATTCGCATGGAACACATCCATGATAATACGAATGGTTGTAGTCTTTCCGGCACCGTTACGTCCAAGCAAGCCAAGTGCTTTACCGCTCTCAACAGAAAAGCTGATTCCATGAAGTATTTCTTTATCTTCAAAGCTTTTCTTAATGTCCCTTAATTCAAGTTTCATACTTTTTCCTCCTTATTCCAAGCGCTTTCTTGCGCAACTTCTATTCCCAGAACAGCTCATCGAGTGTTCGGTTTAACGTTTTACAAATAGCGATACACAACTGAATCGTCGGATTGTAATCGCCTTTTTCAATTGCGTTGATTGTCTGCCTTGAGACTCCAACCGCATCTGCCAGTGCCTGTTGTGACATATCAAGCGCGGCGCGTGCAGATTTTAACCGTAAATTTTTCATAGGCACGCCCCTACTCTTCATCATATTTGTCATGCATTTTTTTAATATAAAATACAGAGCATACAATCAGCATCATGATTCCAACTGACAGGTTTGTAAAGCCTGTAGTATTTTTTTCGTGATAATTCATCACACCGATAAATACATTAAAAATACCCATGCCAA
>CALYVE010000076.1 GCA_945492935.1 uncultured Lachnospiraceae bacterium | reverse complement strand
GAATGTTCCATTATCGTATCCTCTTTTCCAGTTATTTTCATAATATCTCCATTGCTCATAAACTCATAAGATTCACGTATATAATTTAAAACATTATATTTGTGAATTTCATCCCATCCAGTATTATCAATACCGAATTTATTTGCTTTTGCAATGATACGTTTTGCAAGTTCTTTTCTATATTTTTTAGGAGCATGTGAGAACATTTTAACAGCCTGTTTTACATGAACCTCATCATTCAAAGGATATTGTCTTAATTCAGGAATACCAAATTCCGAATCTTTAAGTTCATTTCTTTCTTTAGTTGATAAAACGGCTTCTTGGATTGGTTTGTTAACATCTCTCCGTTTCATGTAATACATTTTGTCAGTCTCATCATAAACTTTCCATCCACATCGTTGAAACAGATCAAATGCATCTGTGTCTTTCTTATTAACCGAAAGATGGGATGCTCCATAAACATAAACCGCAAAATCAAGCAGTTCTTTACCGAGACCTTTATGTTGTTGATTTGGAGCAATTTCTAAACCAATAATGAAGACCTTGTCATCCCGTTTTTCACATGCAACATATGCGGAAACATTGTTCTTTGAATCCGGCCATATCTGACCACGAACATTTTCATTTATATGAATACTTTTGAGACCGATTTTAAAATCTTTACACTTATCTTTATAAGCTTCAAGATTCTCCGAAGTTAAGTACACTGATTTATTTCTCATGAAAGTATTTTCAGTAGTAAAATCAGAAGGAACAAATTTGCTTACGTGATGCTTTGGAGAATCTGATTTCTCACCACGTATATTGCAAGTTGCAGTTACTTCAATAACTTCTTTAACCTTAATACTTTCGAGACCCTTAATGATGAATTCACGATCTCTATCCATCCAATCAAGTTGATATATATTGTCTTTTACTTTGGAAGCATCAATTGCATATATGTATCCTGAAGATTCCATTGAATATGGAATAAGATCCGGACATCCTTCAATCGATATATTTACATTCTTGAGTGGTTTGGTTTCTTTTATTAATGCTTCACACGGTTTCTTCCATTCATCATACTGGAGATTATATGATCCAACAGGACATTTGAAATCACCACGTGGTTCAACTGCAAATATTGAAGCTAATGTGATGAATGGTGTTACAAACAATTGATCATTACGGAGTTTAATGTTTCCTTTGATTTTGTTTTTAGATCCGAAATACAGCGTGTCATATGTTAATGATATCTTCTTTGGAGGAAGGTCTTCTGCATATTCTTTAAACACTTTCGGATCCACAACCCATTCCCAATCGATATCGAGAGCACCGAGTTTAATACCTTTATTTATGGTATCTTTATTACGTTTATCGCGTATCTTATTTATCCTGAGGACTCCATATAATTTCATTTTACATGGTTCAAGAATCCAAGCTTCTTTAGTAATGTTTGCATCAAACACCAATCGTTCATTAATAAGTTCCTTATTTGTTTTATGCTTATATTCATCGAACGGTTTTTCAGGTGTATATACATAGAATGTCGTATCGTTAACCATTAATACCTTTTCCATGTTAAGGATTGCTTGTAAACATCCGTTAATTGATGGAGATACACAGATACGTTTTGTATCCTTTTCTTCCGGATAATTCGGATTAAGTAGATTCTTTTTGTCTGTAAGATATGAAGGAATACGAGGTTTCAATTCATGTTCATCCAAATGTGGGTCTGTAGAAATGTGGAAATATAATGGTTTCTTTGGTTTGAAAAATTCTTCAACAACTTCTTCATCCATTAAGTGTTTAAGATTCGGATTCGTAGCTATTCCTTGATGAATCATTTCACCATTCTCATTCATCCAATTCATATATTCTGAACATGTTGATCCATATGGTGGATGATCTTTAAATTCCATAACATCATATTTGAATGATTTGAAACGATCGTTACCATTGAATTGAAACATTGTTTCTGTAATGAGTTTACAAATATCTTCAATTGTATTAAATCGTTTCACACCTCCAATCATTTCATCGACCTTCTTAAATGATGATTCCACATACAAGTATCCATCATCATAATCACATACCAAGAATGTATGTGTATCATAATTCGGTGGTGTATCAGTTATAATGTATATCTGATGAATGATAGACGGGTCGACACCTTGTTTAATTAGAAACTCTCTTCCAAACTCAACAAAGTCCCAACAAACGCCTCCTTTATACTTAACAAATTCTTCCGGAGAAAGTAAATGATAATGTTCATCCCACCATTCAGCATCACCATTCTGAATCTCTCCATCAACTGGTATTCCATATTTAAACTTGGTCCATTCTTTATGGAGAGCTTTTAAAGATTCCATTATTGTCATTATATCACATCCTTTCTAAAAACAAAAAAAGACACCATGCATGGGGCATGACGCCCCATGCTCGCGGCGTCTTTCTTATTTTGTTTTATTACAGTAATTAGCTGCCGCTCTTATTGATTAAAAGAATCTACCAGGCTTTGGTGTTGTAGCCGGACCTGCGTTCTTGTAACCGAGAGCAAGTGGAGAATCTTCAATATCTGCATCCCAAACATCTGTCTTAAGAGCGTTATTGCCGCCTGAGATGATTGATTCTGGATTGAATGAATTGAACTTACCATCCATGAGATCTGAATATCTTGAAGACGCTGCGTCATAACTTTCCTGAACCACTTCAGGATTATTGTTGAAACCGAAATCGATAGCCATAACAATGACCCTCCTTTTTGTGTTATTTGTTATACACTTCATTCATGAATGATGAAATGTACAAATGGTTTATGGATATGATTAAACGATAGGTTGAAGCGTAGTTTGTATTCGTAAATATTAATTCACGGGTTTTCCAATCTACGTAATACCCATCATTTATTAATAACTTGTTCTCTCTTAATTTTATCGAGATGAACAATTCTGGATCATGATGATGTTCAAGATGATATGTAATCATCGCATCAATCTCATCAGGCAATGCCTCTTTGATTGATATTTTTGTCTCACCCCAATCCAATTTACAGATAGGTTTAGAAAGTATCTTCCATCCGTATTCCAGCGGAAAATCCTTTTCATTAAAACAATCTGAGAATATTGGTATCGCAATTGAGTTTGGTGGAGGTTCTAATTTGATGAACTCACCTGGATGTGGTACCGATAAGTCGAACATACCGATCGTATTAAATTCACAGCGCATAGTGAATGTTATTGGACAATCTGATTCAACTTTATTAACCTTTGACACATTCTGATACTGCAGGTCGGTAATGGAACTCAGTATCGATGTTGTATAGTATGTGTAAAAGGCATCTTTATGTCGACCTGATGAAAATCTGTATGTTATTGGAAACACAGAATTCATGTTCAAATAATCAATGAATTTACATACATTCCCATTATCACTCTTTACAGGTATTCCCACATATTTAGCTGTTTCGTAAATGAAACCGTCCGGGATTGCCAGTTCTAGAGCTGTGTCTATATCAAAGAATGAACCATGGGTGGTAGGTATTTTATTCATCAGATATGAAGCCCATTTGATTTGTTCGGACATACTTTGGAATGACAATACAAAGTCGAGATACAATACAACTCGATTATGTTTTCCACGCCATTCGATCCCCTTCTGTTTGTCATATAATAGTAATGGCATTTCAGAGCGATTCTGAAATCTATTAGACGTGGTTGACCACACCGTAGTTGCAAATGACCCCGAAGCCATTCTACCATCATTTCCAGATAAAGATACTCTCGGATTAACTATACACATTGGGTACGGCTGTGTGAGTATCTGTTTAGGTGTATGCCGTAGCTGTCGATGGGCTAATTTAGTTGCCGGCATCACTGTGTTAAATGTGCCAGAAGGAAACTGATCCACTATAAACTGAAGTGCTACAGCGGTTACATTTCCAATTGTGTGCAGCATATCCGTACCAGACTGACATGCCAGAGATAAAGGTAATTGATATTCAACTTCTGCTTTGCTCAGTCCATTGAACTGGTAACCCAGTCTTTTGTTTCGGATTTCTGTAACGCCTTTTCCCTCGTTGAAGTTATTTATATTCTGATTTTCATGTATCATAGGCTATACCTCGAAATCAAAACAGTCATTACTTTCTGGAATTCATTCATATTAAAGTAACGGATATAATCAAAGTTGAAGTCCATGATCGTAGAACATCTGTTCAAGATCATTAATGGTCTCCACATATTCGTTATACCATACTTTTCATATGCACACATCTTAGGATTTTGCATGTACTTCTTATTGAATTTCTCAATAGTATACATGTTCGGATATGATTCAATCATATTCGCAAATTCCATCGGAAGATATGTAACAATGAAATCCCATTTCTTGATTTCATCTTCCGTTTCAATTTTAAGTGTTGCAGGAGATGATATATTCTTTATAGTGAATAAATCTGATTTGCTATAACTCAGCAACGAGGGTAACAATGTTTTTTCATCTGAGGTCATCATACAAATCATCTCCTCTTATATGATGATTGCGTTTTAGTCAATACGTTAGCCGTGTTGTATAGTATTTACCACTTACTGATTACAATGGTTTTAAACCGATGCATCGGATTTTATGGTATGTACATCTTTCATTACAGCTTCGATTGTTACTTCTTTATCATCCTTTACGAGTTTTGCAATACTCTTAAGGAATTCAATTATTTGCTTTGAATGCTCATGTGTGCAAACTTTGATAGCCGAAAGCATTGTATTAATATTGCTCAGTCTGTCAGATGATATCTTAGATTCCTTAGCTTTTTTAAGCTCGAGCTTTTTGACATCAAACTTATACTTCTTGAGCTTATGTGTAAGATCTTCAACAATTTCAAAAAGTTCCGGAATATGTGTTCCGTTATTGTCTACTTTCTTCATTAAACCTGTAAGAATATTTAAATATTCTATATTGGCACCGCCGAGGGCTGGCCTATTTTCTTCGAATTTCCCAATCATATCACCAATGGTTACCACATTTTTGTCATCTAATAGATTAGGATCCGTAAGTCTTTTCATGGTATTTTTACACCAGTTATACAGGTTATTATTTCCAGCTGATAAAGCTATGAACACACTCATCATGTATTCATATATGAGAAGGTCGATACATGCTTTTGCAGTCCTAACCATCGATGATGGAACCTTCGCTTTCTTTGCCGGTGTATCGAAGATCTTCTTTACATGTTCTTTTGAGAAATGTCCGAGTACACGTTGGATCAGTCTGATTCCAACCGTAACAAGTTTCTCAAGGAAGTTAGCAACTCTACGAAGCCAAATTGTTTTGGACTTTTTACTGTTATCTTCTTCCTTAAGATCCTTACCACCGATCTTCTCATTTGAACTACTTTCTGTTTTCTTTGACTCAGTTCCTGTATCTTCTTCGTCATCTTTTACATAACCAACCCCAGGAACAAGAGTCTCAGTAAAGAACTCAAAGTCTGCAGGCTGGATAGCCTGCTCAAGAATTGTTGCATGTTTTTCATAAACAGCAGCCATAGCTGCACAGACTTCCATTTCTGAGAAAATACCAGCAAACTCTATTTCATCGATCTGATCGAGAATTGTATCGTTTAACATGATTATCTCTCCTTATCCTCCTATCGTCATCGTAACGTATAAGTTGTTTACATCCTGATCATCTGAGTTTAAGAAAGCCTCACAATTATCGTCAGTTATCTCTATATCATCTGATCTAAAAACAACATCAAACGATTCATCCAGAACAACTGCTCTTGATGAATAATTGATTGATGAGAACATTGGCGATGTTACCGAAATAACATCGCCATTCTTTACAAGTCCTCTAGTCTTTATAATACATTTCGATGAGACAGGAATAAGGACTTTTCGTAGTCCTTTATTCTGCAGCAACATTTCTTACTTGATAGCTTCTGAGAGTGAGTAAACAGCGTCTGTGAAAGCCTTTGTGATTGTATTTGTGATATCCTGAACATCCGATGTCCATTCCTTCATGTTATCACCGATCTCTCTTACAGACTTAGCAATCTTACTGCTGCCTTCACATTCTTCAAAGAGAGCGTTTACATTTGCCTTAGCTGATGCATTTTCACCCTTAAGAGCGTCCGCAACTGCTGAAGAAACTGCAATAATGATATAGAGGTCTGTAGCGACGTCTTCAACGTCTGAAGCCTTTACGCTGTTTGTATAATGCTTATCCTTTGAAATTGTTTCAAACTTGATAAGCTTAGCGCCGTCTGAGAGTGCTTCGGCTGCACATGCGATAGTGCTGCATTCACCCTTCTTAGCATAACTCTTATTGAGATACTTTCCTACAACCGGATCGTTGAATACATCTGAAATATCATAACCGTAAGCATGAATAAGTGAGCACATACCCTTTGCATAGTTCTTTGCAATCTTATCAGCATACTTACCTTTGAGGAACTGGAATTCCGGAAGTTCAATCTTCTTGCCGTCCTGCGACTTACCAAATATTGCCTTTGCAAGCGGAGCTGCAAAATCTGTAGCAAAATTATCCTTAGATGAAGGAGCTGATACGCCGTACTTCTTACCGATAGTGAGGAGAATCTTCATATCCTTTTCAGACTGAGCCTTAACCTTTTCAGCTGTCTTGTGGATTACTTCGAAGAGACCGATTATACCCTTCTTAACAGCTGTACAAGCTACAGCTGATGAGCCTGTGGCATCTGTTGGAAGACCTGCAGCAGCAACTTCCTGTACTACCTGAAGTTCATTATTTTCAATAAGTTCATTTATCTTAGAAGCAGCTTCAAAATATGCAGAAGCTACATTAACCTGTCCTGCTGCTTCAGCGATATATGGATCATGTGATGAAGCATCGCCTGTAGCAAGATCGAGCATTAAATCTTTAAATTTCATGATTTTCATGTCCTTTCTGAATAAGATATAATCTTTGGTATAAAAAATAAAAAGTTAAGAGCCCCCTAATAACATTTCTATCTTATATACGCAAATTATCAATGAGTTAGTATAAGTATTTATTAAATACCAGCAGCACCAATTAAGTCTGATTTGTATTTATTAAGATAAGCAATTGCTTGATCTTTATACTTATTAATGACCTGAACTTTTAAGGATCGTTTCTGAATACCCGTTCTTACGAGTAACTCATAATCCTTGTCATTTACCATACTTGCAAGTGTTAACGCAACCATGGATGTGACGATATTTTCAATCGATTCATCAGAGAATTCTACACTCGGTTTGAACGGAACACCCTGTTCTTTAGCGAGTTTCTGAAGTTCCTGGTTATTTCTCATTTTTGACATGAGTTGACTGATAATAGCCATGATACGTTCCTCGTTCATTAATATCACCCTTTCTTATTAAATGGATTTTAACATAACGTGGTAGAATGAAACCACGTTATGTTTATCATCACATTTAGAATGGTACATCATACATGCTTATATTATTATATTCATTTGAATGATTTAGATTTGATTCTGGATTGTAATCATAATCGATCTGACAAG
>CALYVE010000075.1 GCA_945492935.1 uncultured Lachnospiraceae bacterium | reverse complement strand
GATATTTCGATATGGAAATGTCCTATCGAAGACTTATGAAATACCCGCCAATGTATCATATGATGGTTATATTGTTGACGGATAAAGACTATGGAAATTGTGTGAAAGCATCGGAAAAATTACAAAAACAGTTGCAATCTGTTGCCAAAACAAGCGATAATGTACGTATTATAGGACCAAGCGATGCAACAATCGGGAAATTAAATGACATGTATCGTCGTGTAATATATGTAAAAGCTTCCGATGCGTCTGATTTGCACACAATGAAGGAAGTTGCTGATTCCTTTGTATTTGAGCAGGTAACGGTAACTGTTGATGTAGATCCAATGCAGGCATATTAGTAAGGCATTGCATTGGATTGATTGGATTGAGGGAAGTATATTCATAATTAGAGGAGGATAACAAAATGGCAATTCGTAACATTCGTGTTGATGGAGATGATGTATTACGTAAGGAGTGTAAGGTTGTAGAACAGATGACAGACCGTACACGTACTTTGATTGCAGATATGTATGATACTATGTATGATGCAATGGGCGTTGGTCTTGCTGCGCCACAGGTTGGTATATTAAAAAGAATTGTTGTAATTGATGTTTGTGATGGAAATGCTTACACATTAATTAATCCGGAAATTGTTTCGATGGATGGCGAACAGACCGGAGAGGAAGGATGCCTAAGTCTGCCGGGACTGGCCGGACAGGTTACAAGACCAAATCATGTTGTATGTAAGGCGCTTGATATTGATATGAACGAAATTATTGTTGAGGGTGAAGGACTTTTGGCAAGAGCGATTTGTCATGAGCTTGATCATTTAGATGGTGTATTATACAAGGATAAGGTCGAGGGCGGCTTGCATCGTGTGGATTTAGAGGAAGAATAGAAAATAACAGAGGGGTTTATATGAGAATTATATACATGGGCACGCCGGTATTTGCTGTGCATGCATTAAAGTCAATTATTGAGTCCGGTCATGAAGTTGTAGCTGTGTTTACACAGCCGGATAAGGCGAAGGGACGTAGTAAATCGCTCGTGCCGACACCGGTAAAGGAGGTCGCACTTGCGCATGATATTCCGGTGTATCAGCCGGTCCGTTTGCGAGAAGAAGAAAATGTAAAATGTATCAAAGCATATGCACCGGATGCGATAGTTGTAGCGGCATATGGTCAGATTTTATCCGAAGATATTTTGAATATTCCAAAGTATGGATGTATTAATATCCATGCTTCGCTTCTTCCGAAGTATCGGGGAGCTGCGCCGATTGAGTGGTCAATTATCGATGGCGAGTCAAAGACGGGTGTTACAACCATGTACATGGCAAAGGGACTTGATACAGGGGATATGATTGAGAAGACGGTCGTAGAAATCGAACCAAAGGATAATGCGATTACATTGCATGATAAGCTCGCCGAAGCAGGTGCAAAGCTTATTCTTACAACGCTGTCCTTGTTAGAAGAAGGAAAGGCTGTCCGGATACCTCAGGATGATGCTTTGAGCAATTATGCGGTTATGTTAAAAAAGGAGATGGGTGATGTAGACTTTACAAAGTGTGCGACACAAATTGAACGGTTGATTCGCGGTTTAATTCCATGGCCTTGTGCTTATACAACGATTGATGGAAAGCATGTAAAGTTTTATGAGGCCGATGTTGTCGCAACTGATGTTTCGGGAAAAAGACCGGGCGAAATCATTGCCATTTCAAAGAAATATTTTGATATAGCCTGTGGAGAAGATGCACTTCGTATTAAACGTTTACAGCCGGAAGGCAAAAAAGACATGGATGCTGCTTCTTATTTGAATGGTAATAAATTGGAACCGGGTATGATATGCGGACAATAAGAGTTTGAGAGATTAGGAAATGGATGCAAGAGAAGTTGTATTAGATGTATTATTGGATATTGAACAAAATAACACATTTTCGAACATTGCTTTACAAAAGGCGCTTAAGAAAAATCAGTTCGAGGACAAGAAACTTCGTGCCTTTGTAACGAGAATGTGTGAAGGTATTACGGAGAAAAGAATTACACTTGATTACATTATCAATCAATATTCAAAGACAAAAATAAAAAAATGTAAGCCAATGATTCGTTCCATTCTTCGCATGGGCTGTTATCAGATTCATTTTATGGATGGAGTGCCGGAACATGCTGCGGTAAGTGAGAGTGTGAAGCTCACAAAAAAACATGGTTTTTCCGGTTTGACCGGTTATGTAAATGGTGTACTTCGTTCCATTGCAAGAGAAAAGGAGCATGTAACTTACCCGGATTTAAATAAGGATAAGATTGCATATGCTTCGGTATATTATTCTATGCCCGAATGGCTTGTGAAAAAAATATATGCGGATTATCCGGAACAGGCGCTTGCGATACTAAAAGGCTGTTTTGCAGAACGTTTGACGACCGTTCGTGTAAATCTATGCAAAACAGACAGGGAAACCATAAAGAAACAAATGCAGGAAGCCGGTATCGAGGTTTTCGATGGATTATATGATGAAGCTGCACTTCGAATAGGGCAGTACGATTTTATCAGACGTGTACCGGGCTATAAATCGGGTGAGTTCACCGTTCAGGATGAGAGCTCTATGTGCGCGGTTCGCGCAGCGCATATCAAACCGGGAAATATTGTAATGGATATTTGTGCTGCACCGGGTGGAAAGACAACGGCAGCAGCGGAATATTTAAATGGTGAGGGTATGGTCTACTCGATGGATGTATCGGAGGACAAGCTTTCCCTTATCCAAGAAAATGTCGAACGACTTGGCTTTTCAAACGTCAAAATCAGTGCACATGACGCAACAATGCCTTTTGATATTGAACAGGCAGATGTTGTGATTGCTGATGTGCCTTGCTCCGGACTTGGAATCATCGGTCGTAAGAATGATATCAAATATCGACTTACAGAGGAAGGATTCGAAAATCTTGTCACATTGCAGAAAAAAATATTAAAGAATGTGAGTGATTATGTTGCACCGGGCGGGACATTATTATATAGTACATGCACAATTAATCCTACAGAAAATGAGGGAAATGTGCAGTGGTTTTTGAAGGAACATACGGAATATAAATTAGAAGAAAGCAGGTTGTTTTTACCGGGTGTTGATGCCTGCGATGGTTTCTATTACGCAATACTGAAAAGAAACAAATAATTTTTCGGATGCCAGAATGTGTGTTATGCATACGAATAAGGAGTTTATTATGGTAGATTTGAAGTCCATGTATATAGAAGAATTAACCGATTATCTTAAGCATATGGGACAACCGGCCTTTCGTGCCAAGCAACTGTTTAGCTGGATGCACGAAAAATATGTTGCATCAGTTGATGAGATGACAAATTTGCCGAAGGGACTTCGTGCGCAAATCAACGAACAGGGCTTTACTGTTATTGAGGAAGAAACGAGACAGACATCAAAGAAAGATGACACAATCAAATTTTTGTTTCGATTACAGGATGGTCAGATGATTGAAACGGTTTTTATGAGGTATTCTTATGGAAATTCCGTATGTATTTCATCCCAGGCAGGCTGTAGGATGGGATGTAGTTTTTGCGCATCAACGATTGGCGGACTTGTTCGTAACCTCACGGCCTCCGAAATGCTGGAACAGGTGTATGCGTGTATGAGAATCACAGGTGAGCGTGTTTCGAATGTGGTAGTAATGGGAACAGGCGAGCCGCTTGACAATTATGATAATCTTGTGCGTTTTGTACGTCTTGTATCATGCGAGCATGGATATCATTTAAGCCAGCGGAATATTACGGTATCAAGCTGTGGCATTGTGCCAAGAATATATGATCTTGCAAAAGAAAATCTTACAATTACATTTGCACTTTCCCTGCATGCACCATCCGACGAAGAGCGTAAGGCACTTATGCCGATCGCGCATCAATACGATTTGCAGGAAACACTTGCAGCCTGCAAGGCATATTTTGAACAGACGGGACGTAGAATTACATTTGAATATAGTCTCGTTAAAGGAAAAAATGATACGATTGATCATGCAAACAGGTTAGCAAATCTGCTGAAGGGGATGAATTGTCATGTAAACCTCATTCCGGTTAACCCAATCGAGGAGCGTGAATACGAGAAAAGTGACGAGGATTCTATCCAAAAATTCAAATTAGCACTTGAAAAAAAATCAATAAATGGTACTATAAGAAGGAGTGTGGGTAGCGATATAGACGCTGCCTGTGGTCAGTTAAGGAGAAAATATGCCCACAAATAATTTCTATTTGTAGCATGATTTGGAGGGAACGAATGAAATCGTTTGGAAAATCGGATACCGGCAACAAGCGAAGTAACAATCAGGATAGTATCTTTTATTCTGATAGTCCGGTAGGAACGTTGCCGAATCTTTACATCGTTGCAGATGGTATGGGCGGTCACCGTGCGGGTGATAAAGCTTCCAAAATGGCAATTGACATAACGCTTGATTTTGTTAAGAAAACATCGCTGGAGAATCCGGTTGCGATATTAAAACGCGCTATGATTTTTGCCAACAATGAGATATACAAGGCAGCAAGTCATGATCCGGATTTGAGTGGAATGGGAACGACAATGGTAGCGGCTGTTGCCATGGACGGGAAACTTTACGTTGCAAATGTCGGAGACAGCAGATTGTATGTAATCGGTTCCGATATACGTCAGGTGACTATGGATCATTCTCTTGTTGAAGAGTTGATTCGAAACGGAGAGCTTGAAAGAAAGAAAGGTCGCAATCATCCGGAGAAAAATATTATCACGAAAGCAATGGGGTCGCGTGATGAAGTAATGCCGGATTTTTTTGAAATCGATTTATGTGCAGAGGATAAATACTTGTTATGTTCAGATGGATTGTCAAACATGGTTGAGGATGACGAGATACGTGACATAGTCGTGGAACATCAAAACCTCGAGCAGATTGCACAAGCATTAGTTGATAGAGCAAATTACTATGGTGGATCGGATAACATTTCCGTGGTTATCTTATCAGAGTAGTGAATCACTTTTAGGATATAACAGAAAGGATAGAATGTTGTTATGTTAAAACCAGGAATGATATTATGTGATAGATATGAGATTCTTGCAGTTGTCGGAGCAGGCGGAATGTCTATAGTATACAAAGCACGTGACCATAGACTGAATCGTAATGTTGCAATTAAAGTATTAAAGCCGGAATTCTGCAATGATATTAATTTTGTAACAAAGTTCAAAACAGAAGCGCAGGCTTCTGCAGGACTTGCACATCCGAATATTGTAAATGTATATGATGTATATGACCAGGATGGCATATATTTTATTGTACTTGAGTTTGTTGAAGGTATTACCTTGAAAGAATATATTCAGCAAAATGGCAGACTTGGCATGGAGCAGGCACTTGATTTTTCTATTCAGATTGCGTCAGGTCTTGAAGCTGCGCACGAAAATCATATTATCCACAGAGATATTAAGCCACAGAACATTATTGTAGCAAAGAATGGCACAATTAAGGTAACAGACTTTGGTATTGCCAGAGCTGCATCCTCAAACACACTTACATCCGGTGCGGTTGGCAGTGTTCATTACATTTCACCGGAACAGGCACGTGGTGGCTACAGTGATGAGAGAAGTGATATTTATTCGCTTGGTATTACAATGTATGAGATGGTTACAGGTCGTGTTCCTTTTGAAGGCGATAACAATGTATCGGTAGCATTGATGCATATTCAGACGGAGATGATACCACCAAGACAGTATTATCCGGATATTTATTCAAGTTATGAAAAGGTTATCCAGAAGGCTACACAGAAGAAGCCTGAACGCAGATACCTTACAGCAAGCGCTTTGATTGCGGATTTGAAGCGTGTTCAGAATAATCCGAATATTGATATCGTAGTTGCTCCTACTGCTGTAACAAACAGTCCTACACAGGAGTGGACAAAGGAGGATGTACGTGCAATCCGCGATGGTAGTGCATACAAGGATCCTTCTATGAACGCATATGAAACACAACAGCAGACGTATGCGAATACAGGCTACAATAATCCATATACAAGTAATAGCCAGCTTAATGCACTTAACAATCCTGTAAATACATACAATAATCCACCTGTGCAGAATGAGATGGGTGAAATGACACCAAATTATGGTATGCAGCAGGGCGTTTCAGTTATGCCGATTAACAATCAAAAGATTAACAGTCTTTTAACTGAGGATAACTGGGAGGACGAACTTGAGGAAGAAATAGAACAGCAGCAACCGGTACGCAAGGGCGGCGTAAAGAAGGTTCCGGATTACGAGCCGGAATATGATGAGGACGAGGATGATGGTGCTATTGACCCGGGTCTGCGTAAGGCTGTTACAATTGCAGGTGTTGTTACAGCAGTCATACTTGCTATTGTGCTTATGATTGTTCTAGGTAAGGTGACAGGCTTTTTCAAGTTTGGAAAAAGTAAGACAGATGATACAACAGCCGAGGAAGTCGGTGAAATAGAGATGATCGATGTAACGGGTTATTCAGAGGATGCTGCTGTTAAGCTTCTTGTAAAGGAAGGTTTCTCTGAAGATAAGATCGTTATTGTAACAGAGGAGAATGAAGAAGTACAGGAAGGTTACGTATTCGACCAGAACTACAAAAAGGGAGAAATGGTCGATGTAAATGACGATATTGAGCTGAAGGTAAGTGCAGGAGCAGAGGCTGTTGAGATTCCGGATGTAAAGGATTATGACGATAATCAGGCTTGTACAATTCTTGAGGAAGCAGGCTTTAAGGTTGTTCATGGTTATGCATATGATGATGAAATTGAAAAGGATAAATGTATTACAACAGAGCCGGCAGCCGGCAGTATGGCACCAAAGGGCTCTGAGGTCAAGGTTATCATCAGTAATGGTTCGGAGGTTAAGAAGGTTAATGTTCCTAACTTAGGTGGTCTTACAGAAGAGAAAGCCAAGAAGTCATTAGAGGATGCAAAGCTTGAACTCGGCAATGTAGAACATGATTACAGCGACACTGTACCGGAGGGTCAGGTTATGGATCAGTCTCCTGCAGCGAATAAGGAAGTAAACGAAGGCGATGTTATTGATATCACAATTAGTGATGGTCCTGAAAAGAAAACATATACTGCAAAGGTAGATGGTATTTTTAAAGTTGCTGAGCTTAATGAAGAGATAACGGATGAGGCAGGAAATACTACATGGTCAAATGACAACTTGCCAAAGTCCGGTGAGCAGGTTATTTTACGAATTACATTTCCAAGCGGTTATCAGAAAGATTTGACATATCAGGTTGATGCAAAGAACGACGATGTTCCGTTTAGTTACACAGAGGAAGGCTTTGAAATCATTGATGGTACTACATCATATGAAGTAATATTCAAGGGCAACAAGCTCGGATGGCCTGTAACAGGCTCGTGTAACTTCAAGGAAGAAAAGAAGAACTAGCATATATGAAGGGTAAGATAATAAAAGGTGTTGGTGGATTTTATTATATCCACGTAGCAGATGGTCGTTTATTTGAATGCAAGGCAAAGGGTGGATTTCGCAATCAGGGAATGAAGCCTGCAGTTGGCGATGATGTTTGCA
>CALYVE010000074.1 GCA_945492935.1 uncultured Lachnospiraceae bacterium | reverse complement strand
TTGTTTTCCTCTGCATTTGAAAAAAATAATGCTTCATACTTCGGCAGAGGTATGGTATTTAGCAAATTTACAGGTTCCAGAGGTAAATCCGGTTCGAATGATGCAAATGCTGAGTACATCGCAAAGATTCGTAAAATGATGGATGAACATAACATTTGCTATCAGACGGCTGAGCTTGGCAAGGTTGATGTCGGTGGCGGCGGAACAATCGCCTATATTTTATCCTTGTATGGTATGGAGGTAATTGATTGCGGTGTAGCTGTTCTTAACATGCATGCACCATGGGAAGTTACTTCAAAGGCTGATGTATACGAAACCGTAAAGGGTTACCGCGTGTTCTTGCAGGAGGCCTAATTTTATAAATGAGGAGAAATCCCCTATGAGACATGATAAAATTCGTATGAGAATAATAGCAATATTAATGGCATTCCTTTTGGTATGCCTTTTTCTCGTTCCCGAAAACAAGGCAACGGCAAAAGATGCATTCTTGTCTAACTATATTCAGAAGGTTTTCAATCAAAAAAACGGTATAGGAAGTAACGAAGTAAACTGCCTGTATCAGTCGTCATCAGGGTATATTTGGATTGGTACAGATGGCGGATTGTATCGTTCGAACGGTGCTGAATTTCAGAGCATTAATTTGTGGGACATCGAACGTACAGATGTTTATTCCATCAACTGCATCATCCAGGATGTAGATGGACGCATGTGGATTGGTACAGATAATTACGGTCTGTTTTACATCGAAAACGGTGAGAATTATCATTTGCAGGATGAATATTACAATGGAATTAAGCAAATTAATGATATTTGTCAGACAGAAGACGGAACGATTTACGTAGCAACCTCGAAGGGCCTATTTACATGTGCGGTCGATACGAATACAGATGTTATGCACATGCAACCATATACGGATACAAGGCTTTCAGGTTTGAATTTTACACATATCGAAAATCAGGGAAATTTGATTTGGGGTATCCGAAATACGAGAGAAATATATGTATTTGATCAGGATGGATTAATATCAATCGTTGATGTGTCAGACGATATTGCAGATGAATTGTCAGCAATTGCCTGTTTGAATGATGTAATTTACATTGGAAGCAACGGCCGTGATGTGCTGCGATTTAACACAAGATACAACTACGAAAAAATGATCTCAGTTGTAGAAGGTATTAATGATTTCATGCTGGATAACAACGGCTTGGTCTGGGTTTTGGCAGATAACGGTTTGGGCTATTTTGATTCCAAATCCAATTTTACAAAGCTATATGACTGCGTATTTGAAGGTTATCTTTCGGATATGATTATGGATTATGAGGGAAATTATTGGCTTTCTTCAAGCAGAATGGGTGTCCTTTTGTTAAGCAGAAGTAAATTCTCGGATTTTAACCTGCTATCCGGCATGGAAGACGCAATGGTTAATGCCGTGTATCGTTATAAAGGAAATACTTATGTCGGCTCTGATGATGGTCTTTCCGTATTTAATTATCGTTATGAAAAGGTTACGGATTACGCAACGGTAGAACTTACAGATATGCTTTCCGGCATTAGTGTTCGCCATATTATGAGTGACAAAGAAGGCTCACTTTGGATTAGTACTTACCGCAAATATGGTGTTGTCAAGGTCGAGCGTGACGGTACAATCAGCAATTTTGGACGAAATAGCGGACTTCCGAGCAATACGGTATATTTTACATACGAGCTCTCAGACGGAACAATTGCAGTTTCGATGGATGCGGGTTTGTTAATCATTGATAAGCAAGGTGAAATTCTTCAGACATACGGTGTTGAACAGGGCATATCAGAACGTATTCTAAGTGTTTTTGAGGATGAAGACGGTACAATCTACCTTGGAACAGACGGCAGTGGTATTTATTTGATTTCGGCCGAGGATAAGTCGATTCTGGCTCATTATGACACAGAGTCCGGCCTGAATTCTGATGTTGTTACTGTCATAACAAAGGGCAAAGAAGGCATTTGGATTGGAACGGACAACGGACTTTGCTTTTTGAATGAATCCTTCCGTTCCATCAGTAATATTGAATACTCAAATAGTATTATTGATATTTTACTATCAGAAGATACTGTATGGCTGATTGGTTCGATGGGTGTTCTTCGTACTTCAGAGGAAGAACTTCTTGGCAGTCAGGGCATTTCAGGACGTTATTTGGATGCGGATGACGGTCTGATTCGTGAGATAAATGTTGATGGAAAAAACTATGTTTCATCAGATAGGGTATTTGTATGTTGTAATACCGGCTTTTATTCCATCGATAAGAAACAGCTATATCAAAATACAATACCTCCGCGTATGAAGGTTACGGCTATTGATGTGGATGGAAAAACATATGAGTTTGATGATGTAAATAATGGACTTAGTATTGATAGCGATGTTTCCAGAATTACAATTGATTTTGCAGTATTTAGTTTTCAGAATCGTAGCGACATGCGTGTGGAGTACATGCTAAAGGGCTTCGATGAAACGCCAATTGTTATATCAGGTACAGATTCTATGGAGGCAGTTTATACGAATCTGGATGGAGGACAGTACGAGTTTACAATTAGCGCATATAACGGTGATGGAACCGCTTGTGAAGAGGAAGTATCATTTTCAATATATAAGAAAAAAAGCTTCTTCGAAAAGCCATTTGCAAGAGCTGCGGTTATTACGCTTGTATTGATTGTGATTACAGGCTTAGTTTTAGGTATTTTCCTTTTCCGTAAATTGTTAATCAAGAAGAATACTGCGTTTGAGCAGTTATCAAAGGAACATGAGGTTGCGGTTAAGTCAAGTAGTGCAAAAACCGACTACCTCGCAAATATGAGCAATGAAATAAAGACGCCAATTAATGCCATGATTGTTAAAGCGGATGAGCTTCTTTCTGTGTTTGAACAGGATGAAGAAAACCGCCAGCGTGTGCTCAGTATTCAGGAAATCGGCGGCTCGGTATTAAGCAAGGTAGATGATATTATTTTACTTGCCAAGATTGAGGCGGGAAAAATCGATATTACGTCCACGCCGTATTCTGTTACAACCTTGATATATGATTTGTCGGAAGAGACAACTAAGAAAATAGGGGATAAATCAATCAAATTCTTTGTGGAAATTGGTGAAAATATTTCTGACAATTTGATTGGTGATGAATTTAAAATCAAGGAAATTCTGTCGCGATTGCTTGACAATGCGGTGAAGTACACGAAAGAGGGATCTATTACACTTTCGGTTGATTGCTACGAGTATGAAAATCAAAAGCACACAAGCTTTGTAAACCTTGTATTTTCGGTTTCTGATACGGGTATAGGTATTCAGGAGGAACGTATTGAAAATCTGCTGGAAATCTATAATATAGCGGATAATGTAAAGAATACAATTCATAGTGGAAATGGTGTAGGTCTTGCGATTGCAAAGGGTTATTCGGATCTTATGGACGGAGAAATCGAAGTGGAGAGTTCCTATGGACTTGGTTCCACCTTTACACTTTCTTTGTTACAGAAAATCAATGTAAAGGGAGAGGAAGGTCCGGTTCGTGCAAAAATCGAAGGAATTGTTTCACAGGAAATTGCAGACAAGCTATGGCTGCCGGATGTGCATTGTCTTCTTGTTGATGATGATGATGTCAGTCGTGAGGTTTCAGCTAAGACACTTATGACATTTGAAATGAAGGTTGATCAGGCTTCCTCCGGTATTAGCGCAATTGATATGGTTATGAATCATTCCTATGATGTAGTGTTTATGGATCTTTCCATGCCGATTATGAATGGTGTTGAGGCGATGCATGAGATTCGTGAAATTGCAGGAGATACGTATTCACAGCTTCCGATTCTTTCCATGGATACCAATGCCATCGAAGAAAATCGAGGGGAATTGCTTGGGGCAGGATTTACCGATAATCTTGTAAAACCAATTGATATTCGCAGAGTTGCAGCTATTTTACGCGATTGTCTTCCGGAGGACAAAATTAAAGAGAGGACAAATGATGTAGAGCAATATATCAATGAGTCACGCTACAGGGACGGACTTGCAAAAATGATGCCATATATTGATGTCGAATATGCGATTTCAAAGGTTGGCGGAAGTATTCATGTATTTAACAAACTTGTTGTGACATATTATCGTCAGCACGCAAACGCAATTGACGAATTGTTTGAGAAATTCGGCAAGGATGCAAGAGGCTTTAAGACAAAGCTTCATGCTATTCGGGTAAACAGCATGAGTATCGGAGCTATCCGGTTATCGCAGGGTGCTTCCAAGCTTGAGGCCGCTATTAATATTGGTAACCGCGACTATGTGAAGGATAATTTAGAGGATTTTGCAGAGCATTTACTCGAGGTGCTTTTGACACTTGAAGAGTATATTGCATTCAGAGATGAAGTATCCGGAATGACGGATGAGGAATATTTTGCCAAAACAAAACAACAAAATGAAGTATTGCAGGATGAATCGCAGGAGAAATCGCAGGAAAAAGTGCAGGGAGAAACGCAGGATAAACTGCAGGAAATTAAAACGGCGGAAGTTGCTGTTCGTTCTGGTGAATCGTCTGATAATGAAGAACAGGCAATGGCTTCTATATCGCTTGATATACTCGAATCAATCAAATATCATGCACTCATGAATTCCTTCCGTGAGGTTGAAGAAGAAATGAGGCATATTATGGAGACAGAGTATGTTGGCGAGGATAAGGAATTTGTAGTTGTACTAAAGGGTGCTGTAGAACGTCATGATGTTGCTGCAATTGATGAGCTTATCACAACATATTTCGACCTAAAAATGTAGAGCCTTGTATACAGGAGATAATGATGGAACTTTCGTTTTTGTTATTTAAACAGATGATTTCTATGATGCTTATGATTCTTATGGGTATCATTTTGGTAAAGTGCAAAGTAATCAAAAAAGAAGATAGCAGAGTGATTGCGGCAATAACATTGTATGTCGTTAATCCTTGTCTTGTAATTAGCAGTCTTCAGATTGAGTTCACAAAAGAACGTTTTAATGGCTTGATATTAGCACTTACCGTTGCGGTATTGGCACATATCGTTTATATTTTTGTGACATATTTTATTTGCAGACTGACAAAATATAATGAAATAGAACGTGCATCCATGATTTATTCAAACGGAGGAAACTTGATTGTGCCTCTCGTTTTTGCATTGCTGGGTGAAACCAAGGTTTTTTATTGCTGTGCATTTATTATGGTTCAGACTGTGCTGTTTTGGACACATCTTGTTCGTATGATTGGCGGTAGCGACCGGGCGAATATCAAAAAAATAATAACGAATCCGAATATGATTGCTATTGTTGTTGGTATTGTACTATTCATTTTCAAAATAAGGTTGCCGGAGATTCTTGGAGTAACAGTGTCAAATATCGGTGCGATTGTCGGACCGCTTACGATGCTGATGTTGGGAATGATTATGGCAGAAGCAAATCTGAAAGAAACCTTTTTGTCCGTTCATAATTGGTTCGTCTGTTTGATGCGACTTGTCATTCTTCCGTTTTTGATTATTGTTTTAGTTCGGTTGAGTACGGTTGCAGAACATTTTTCTTTTGCAAAGGATGTCATAATGATTGTTATTTTGGCAGTTTGTGCGCCGGTTGCAGTTACTGTAACGCAGATGGCAGATTTGTTTCAAAACCATGAAAAGCAGGCGGGAGCGATAAATGTGATGTCAGTTATGCTCAGTATTGTTTCTATGCCGCTTATGCTGGCATTGTATCAGTCGTTTATCTGATTATGGAAAGGGGGATTACTATGTATCAGAGTTTTTTGAATGAGTATAAGCAGAAACTTCGCACACCGGAAGATGCGGTATGCGTTGTAAAAAGCGGAGATTGGATTGATTATACAAGTTCACTCGGAAAGCCTGTTTTGTTAGATCGTGCACTTGCAAAACGTAAGGATGAGCTCTTTGACGTTAAGGTGCGCGGAAACCTGATTGATGGGCCGATTATGGTAGCAGAATGTGATGAGGAGAATGAACATTTTATTTACCACAGCTGGCATTGCAGTGCTTATGAACGAAAGCTTTGTGACAGAGGACTCTGTTATTATATCCCGATGGTTTTTCATAACAATGCAGCATATTATGAGTTTTTCTTGAATGTAAATGTTGTCATGGTTAGTGTGTCACCTATGGACCGCCATGGATATTTCAATTTTTCCGTAAACACAGGCGTCGCAGCTCCGATTGTTCGAATGGCTGATATTGTTATTGTTGAGGTTAATGAGAATATGCCGAAGGTATATGGGGGCTATGATGAGTGTATTCATATTTCTGATGTTGACTATATTGTAGAAGGTCCTCATGAACCGTTTCAATATACGCCTGTTCCCGAACCAACCTTGATTGATCGTAAAATATCAGAGAATATTGTTCCGTATTTGGTGGACGGTTCAACTTTACAGCTTGGTATTGGCAGTATGCCAAATGCTCTTGGTGAGCTTTTAGCAAAATCCGATTTAAAGGATTTGGGAATGCATACCGAGCTTTGTTCCGATGCGTTTTTAAGCTTATATCGTTCCGGAAAATTAACAAATCGTAAGAAGAATATTGACCGCGGGAAAGGGGTTTACGGCTGTGCAATCGGTTCAAAGGATTTGTTTGACTGGTTGGAAGAAAATCACGGAATAGCCGCATATCCACTGGAATATGTAAATCGTCCGAGTGTTATATCACAAATCGACAATATGGTATCGATCAATAGCTGTGTTGCTGTTGATTTGTATGGACAGGTTGCGGCAGAGAGTGCAGGCGCGAGACAGATTAGCGGAACCGGCGGACAGCTTGATTTTCTGGTAGGTGCGTCCGCATCACGGGGTGGAAAAGCATTTATTTGCATGAGTTCACTTCATACAGACCGTTACGGAGTGAAGCATTCCCGTATTAAACCACAGTTTAATGGTGATATTGTTACTTCACCGCGCAGTCAGGTGTATTTCCTTGTAACAGAATACGGCATCATTAATCTGGAGGGGCGTTCTACGTGGGAGCGTGCAGAGGATTTGATTTCTATCGCACATCCTGATTTCCGTGACGAGCTTATAAAAGAAGCAGAAAACAAGAAAATTTGGCGAAGAAGCAACAAACGATAGAGAGAGATTATGATACGTAAACATATTATTTTCAGTGGGAATGTACAAGGGGTAGGTTTTCGGTATCGTGCCTATCACAAAGCAAGAAGTATCGGACTTACCGGTTGGGTAAAAAACAAACAAGATGGTACTGTTGAGATGGAGGTACAGGGGTCGGAAGCAATGATCGATGAGCTAATAGTTTTTCTTGATCATCAGCGTTATATTCGGATTGATTCTCTTTCGGCAAAGACAATACCTGTTTTGCAGGAACGAGATTTTTACATTATATAAATAGGAGGGCTCACAAATGAAAAAACGAATCCGAACCGGTCTGTTTATATTTGTGTTTTGGATTGTTATATGGTTTTTACTGGATAATATTCTGTCAAAGAAAGGCATATTATTCGCAAGTCCGATTGATACGTTAAATGTTTTTATTGATCAAGGTCAGACAGGCGATTTTTGGCGTGCGATTATCTATACGTTTTGTGGTC
>CALYVE010000073.1 GCA_945492935.1 uncultured Lachnospiraceae bacterium | reverse complement strand
AATGTCTATGGAAATGAAATAAGATTGGGGCAGCACTTATAATTATAATTGTTGTTATTAAAGAAAATTTCTTCGATGTTCTTCTTTTAAAGAAATAATAAGTAATAAAACCAAATATTATATAAATAAAGATATTCATAAAAGTTATATATGCACTCATTTTTATAATCTATTTTGTCCTGTCAAACAAAGAAATGAACAACATAGAAAGCGATGCCAAAACAAATATTACTGAAACTATCAAAAACAGTGACCCTGCATTAAATTCAATTATTCAGATAGCTTACATTGGACTTTATATTATACTTTGTTCGATTATTATTGAATTTATCATGTATTACAAACCATTTAATATGATTTTCAATGAAATACTATGCGGAGCAACAGAAATCACTACAGGTGCAAAGCTTCTTGCTGAAAGTGAAATCTTGTCCGAAAATACAAAAACAGCCTTAATCCTATCAGCTACTTCGTTTGGTGGCATATGCGCACTTTTACAAACAAGGAAAGCAATAAACGGAACAAGGCTGTCTATGTTGTATTATACAGTTGTTAAGCTTGTATTCGCGTGTTGTACATACAAGCTTGCAATATTAATCCTCTAAAACATCGTCATCTTCAAAGCCATCATCCTCATCACCAAAGTCATCCTCTGATGCCTCGGCTGTGGCACGTTCTCCATAAACATCAATGTCATCGCCATAATCGGACTGTGTTTCTGAAGCAGGCGCTGAAATAGGACCGGAAGAAAAGGCGCTATCCAAATCGTCATCATCATCCATTGCATAGGACATATTGCTTGAGGCTGTTAGCAGGTTAATATTTGCTTCCATTTCAGACATATTGTTTTCTAAAACATACGTATCACTCTCAAGCGACTCAATTAACGTACGATAATTCTCCTTCTCCATAGCATGGATTTTCGCGAACATATCATGAATTTCTGTCAACTTATCCTTCGTATAGTACATGGCACCAAGACGAACCTCATTTGCCTCCTCTGACGCCTGATTCACAATCTGCTGTGCCTGATTTCTTGCCATTTCAAGAATCTCATTTGCACGAATCTGCGCAAGCTCTGTAATCTGATTCTGCTCAACCAATCGATTCGCTTCGTTTACAGACTCCGAAATAATAGCATCCGAACGTGTTCTTGCATCAGCTAAAATCGCTTCTTTATTGCGCATAATCTTCTTGCAACGCTCGATTTCGCTTGGAAGTCTCATCTTAAGTTCATCAATCAACTGCAAAAGGTCATCCTTGTGAACAATAATTTTGGTCTGAGATAATGCCTGAAACTTACAGCTTCCAATAAACACTTCAATCTGATCAATAATATCTTCTACGCCCTTCTTACCCATGTTCATATCCCTCCATGTTACTTTATCTTATCCATTAGTTTTGATATCACGCATTCCGGCACAAATTCTCTAAGATCAACATTATATCTTGCATATTCTTTTACAATGCTTGAACTAAGATATGAATATTGCACACTCGTTGATAAAAAGACTGTATCAATATCCGGTGCAACCGTACGATTACTCTGTGCCATCTGCATCTCTAAATCAAAATCCGTCAATGCACGTAATCCTCGAATAATGGTATTGGATTTTTTTATTCTGGCAAAATCAACAAGCAAACCTTGGAATGATTCTACCGAAACATTATCCAAATCTAATACGGTATCCCTCAACATATTAACACGTTCTTCCAAAGAAAACAATGGTGTTTTCGCAGTATTATTCAAAACACCAATAATTACATGATCAAACATCGCAGCCGATCGCTTAATAATATCAAAATGGCCTAATGTAACAGGATCAAAGCTTCCCGGGTAAATTGCAACTCTCATTCTTACTTCCTCTTCTCAATAAAAATATGTTTATTAGACTTATAAAGCTTCTCTTTTACTATTTCAAAGCCAAGAGAGGCTAAATAACTAAAGTCTTCATCTATGGATGCCTCCACTACAATCAGCGTATCCTCAACAAATTCCTTGTCTGCCAACACTTCAAAAACAGCCTTTTCCAATTGTTTTCCATATGGAGGATCCATAAAAATCACATCATAGTCTACGTTTTTAAGGCCTGCAACAAAGCTTACAGCATCGCATTTTCGAACAGTGGCCTGTTCATCAAGCTTCGTATGCTTTAAGTTTTCTTCGATACATTTTGTCGCCTTTGGCGATAATTCTACAAATGTACACGCACTTGCCCCTCGCGAAAGGGCTTCTATACCAATCCCTCCGCTACCGGCGAATAAATCCAAAAACTTCGAATCTACAATGTATCCGGTTAATACATTGAATAAGGTTTCTTTTATTCGGTCTGTTGTAGGTCTTGTATCAAGTCCTTCAATTGTTTTTAGCTGAAGACTTCTTGCCGTTCCTGCAATTACTCTCATATATTTATCCTCTTAACTTTATATTAGTTGCCTAAAATTTGCTTTCGAATCCAAACACCTGTATCCGACAAATCATCAACTGTCCAGCCGGAAGTCTTTGTACATGATGCTTTAATAATAGATGACGTTTCGTTTTTGTTTGAAATATTCCATGCTGCATAAGAAAGATTGTTACTGTTTATTAAATCGAACCATTTCTCTGCCTGTCCATAATCAATTGCACCGTTACCGGAAGCATCACAAATAGAAAATTCACTTACAAAAATCGGAAGCCCTGAATTAAGTGCTGTTGTAACCTTGTTACGAATATTATCGGTATGTGTTGCTGCATAAAAATGTACGGCATACATAATATTCTCATAACCTGTAATCGGATCTTGTGCTGCTATATCAACGTCCTGACTCCAGGTTGGCGTACCTACGATAATGATAGCATCATTATCATTTGCACGAATAATAGGAATAATATCTTCCGCATATTCCTTTACATCAGACCATGTCGTACCACCATTTGGTTCATTACAGATTTCATATATTACGTTGTCATAGTCTTTGTATTTCTTCGACATTTCATCAAAAAATATCTTTGCATCCGCTTCATATACCTTTGGACTGAGATCATGAAGAACATGCCAGTCAATAATTACGTACATGCCAAGCTCTGTCGCGGCTTCTACACCATCACATACCGTTTGCTTTAGCTGTTCACGATTACCGCCTGAACAATATCCGCCATTTTCGTCCGTATACATGGCAAGACGGATTAAATTTGCTCCCCAATCATCACGAAAGGTTTGAAAGGCTTCTTTGTTGACATATTGAGGAAACCAGGCAAGACCATGTGTGCTAAGACCCTTTAACTGATACTTTTCACCATTTTCATCTACAATGTCTGTCCCATCCAAGGAAAGCTTGCCATGATTTGCAAAAGGTGTTCCCTCCTCCTTCTTTGGCGGTGTATTGCTTACAACTTCCTCTGTCGTCTGTTCTTGTGTTGCCTCTTCTGTCGGCGTTGTCTCTGCCACTACAACAAGACCGTCAACAAGCGTACCATTCGAATAAAAAGCATTATCCTGACCTACGATTAAAAGTCCGTCCTTATCCTTTGTAGAAATAATAAAGCCTAAATCGGATAAAACAGCACCTGACTGAATTTCTTTGTTATAATCCTGTGCCTCAATCGATAAAATACCGTCCTTAACAACACCTGTTCCATTCCATATGTCACTAAGCAAAGTGTCTGTCGGCACTTTAATATCTAATTTCCAATTTGTGAAGACATCGTTTGAACTGTTTGTTACTTTTACATCAAACTGCGAAAAGTATCTGCCATCTGATTCCCATGCATTAACCGCTACAACAGAAACAAAGTCCATCGTAATTTCTGTTTGCTGTTCTGTTGTCCCGGAATCCGTGGCAGTAGCTGTTTTTGTTGCTGTTTCGCTTGTCACATCCGTCTTTGTTGCATGCTCTCTTGTCGTATTATCGTTTTCTTCCTTTCCCTTCGACGATACTAATGCAATAACAAGTCCTACAACCGCTATTACCAACACTGCTATAATAGCAATCAGAATTTTTGAAACTTTTGAATTACCTGTTTGATTTTGATTATTTTTCATTTTTTGTCTCCTGTAAATATAAATATAATTTATATAAATCAACCTGATCATAGCTTTGATCAGTTACAAACTCTGATTCAATATAATACGTTTTCTTATCAGATGCAACTATTACCTGATATGCAAGCGGCTTTCCCCCTTGCTTTTGAAACGTAATCGGCAGAATATCAATCTTCTTAATAGCATGTAACGGAAGACAAAAATGTCTTTTTTTGTCACGATAATCTGCTTGTCCATCCTTTATTTCAAGTATACCCTCGCCTTCAAATTTGTATCTGCCGCCAAAGCATACATAGACAAACCAAATTCCGCCTATCAAAAACGCCATCAGACTGATTATGCTTGTAATCCGGTTAGCACCAATGAAAGACTGACTTATCGTTCTTGAAAATCCGAAAAACAATACAAATCCGATTAACGAAAAAAATACTGCCTTTCTCCAACTTGTTACATATCCAACTTTTACTTTCATAGCAATCTCCGTTATAAAATCGTTTCAACTGTGTGATTTAAGCCAATTGTCTCCTGTTTACCGGGAACAATGCGACTACCGTATTTTGCCAGAACATCCTGTGCAAGCATCAACATGTCGACATGATTATAAATATCTGCAATCTTAAATAATACTTCTCCACTTTGTCTTATGCCAAAAAAATCACCGGGTCCGCGCAGTTTCAAATCCTCATTTGCAATAAAAAATCCATCATTTGAATTTTCTAATACGCGCAAACGTTCCATCGATTCTTCATTTTCTTTTCCGTTGATAAGTATACAATAGGATTGTTTTTTTCCGCGTCCGACACGGCCTCGAAGCTGATGCAACTGTGCAAGTCCAAAACGCTCCGCATTCTCAACCATCATAACGGTAGCATTAGGATTATTGATGCCAACCTCAATGACGGTTGTTGAGACAAGTACGTCAATTTCTCCTTGTAAAAAACGTTCCATAATCCTGTTTTTTTCATCAGATTTCATCTGACCATGCAATAGTTCAACGCGAACAGTGTCCGGCAATGCACTACGTAATGTATCGGCATATGCAATAACATTTGTAACATCCAACGTATCACTTTCCTCTACCATCGGACAAATCACATATACCTGGCTTCCTTCTTGCACCTGTTGGGCAATAAACCGATATGCGGTTTCTCTGTAATTTGTTCCGACAACACAGTTCTTAATAGGCTTACGTCCCTTCGGAAGTTCAGATATTACAGAAATATCCAAATCCGCATACATAATGATAGCAAGAGTTCGTGGTATTGGCGTTGCACTCATTACCAGTGTATGTGGAAAACTACCTTTGGAAGATAGTTTTTTACGCTGATTTACGCCAAAACGATGCTGCTCATCCGTAACAACCAGTCCCAAATCTTTATACAATACCTTATCTTCTATAAGTGCATGAGTTCCGATAAGAATGTCAATTTCGCCTTGCATTAATGCATCATAAATATGACGTTTTTGTTTGATTGTAGTTGACCCGACAAGACAGGCTACTTTTATTCCCTGTGGTGCAAACAGCTTAACAAACTCATCATAATGTTGCTTTGCAAGCACTTCCGTCGGCACCATGAGTGCCCCTTGATAGCCTTGCTTTACACAGGCAAGCAACGAAGCAGCCGCTACAATCGTCTTTCCGGAGCCCACATCTCCTTGTACAAGTCGATTCATAACCTGATTACTACCCATATCAGCAAGAATATCTTCAATCGCCTGCTGCTGTCCTTTCGTGAGTGAATACGGAAGCGACGATACAAAGTCAGAAACCGCTTTCCCCTGTACAATCACATGCCTGTTTATTGCTCCGGCATTTTCTTTTTTTATTGTTCCCATGTCATAAATGAACCGGTAAAACTCATCAAAGGCAAGTCGTTTAATTGCATTTTTAAGCAAAACCTCATTCATAGGAAAGTGAATATTTTCATATGCCTCTGAAAGCTCCATTAAATTATTTTCATGCAAAAGCTCTTCCGGAATATAATCGTCCATCTGACAAATCAGTTCCCGCGTGCTGATTATTGCCTTTTGAACTGTTTTGTTGGAAAGTCCTTGCGTAAGCGAATAAATCGGTTGCATTTCCTGTCGCATATTCGCATAAACATCCTGTTTATAATACTCCGGCATTTCCATCACACGCATGCCATTTTTGACTTTGACAATGCCAACAAACACATATGTATCGCCTCTGTGCAAAGTATTTCGTAAAAACGGGCTGTTAAACCATGTAATCCGAAGAGAACCGGAAGCATCCTTCACTGTTATATTTGTCAAAGTGAGATTTCGAATCTTACGGACATCAACATAGGAACTGATAACAGCCAAAACAGACTGCCGCTCTCCGATATTTGTATCTTTTATCGCAACCACTTCACCATAAGACAAATAATTACGGGGATACATATGTAACAAATCATCTATCGTATAGATTCCCAGTCTGGCAAATGCCTCTGAGGTTTTATCACCGATTCCTTTTATTGATGTAATAGGGTCTGATAATTTCATCTACTGCTCTTCCTCGTCAATTGGCAATTCATATAACATCTTACAAATTGCAAGCCGTGCATCTGACATTGCACTGTTCTCATAATTAATAATTCCCTGTTCTTCACTATCATTCAACAATCCGGCTGCAGCAATTCTTCGTTTTGTCTCTCTTGCTGTTCCCCACGCACCATCAAACAATTTCACATGGTCGCCTAAAACCTTTTTTATTTCTCCAACGGAAAACGGGTAATGCGTACAACCAAGCACAACTGCATCAATTCTTTGATTTTGAAACGGTGCAAAAAGCTTCGTCATGAATTGCAAAAACTCTTCTGTTCCAACTTTTCCGTCTTCAACAAATTCAACAAGTCCCGGGCAAGGAAGCGGAATAATATTTGCAATATCCTTATATCGACTTACAAGTGCCTGAAATTTTTGTTCTTTTAATGTCATCGGTGTAGCCATTGCAATAATCGTTGGTTGTTCACAAACAGTGGTTGCGGGCTTGATAGCCGGTTCTATTCCGATTATTATTTCCTGCGGATATTTTTCACGCAAATACCGCACAGCCGCACTTGTTGCCGTATTGCAGGCAACAACAACAGCCTTTGAACCCTTTTGCAATAAATATTCTACATTTGAAACGGTAAGTTTACGTACTTCTTCTAATGTTTTTGTTCCATATGGGGCATTTGCGGAATCACCAAAATACAAATAATTTTCATTTGGCATTTCCCTAACAAGCGCCCGAAGTACACTAATTCCACCCAGTCCGGAATCAAAAACTCCAATCGGTGCCTTCGTTATATCTAAATGATTGTGTTCCATAATTCTTCCTCACCTATACAACAAAAAAGCCATCGAATGGACAATAACTGTCGACAGTAAACGATAGCTTTTTGTTAAATGATATTCTTTTATTCTATAGAAAGAATATAGTAATAAATCGGTTGTCCGCCCGAATGAACTTCAATCTCATAATCCGGGTATTTCTCCTGAATCATTGCTACAAGATTGTCAGCCTGTTCTTTTGACACAAAACAGATACCGTGGAAGCCGCACTCGATTGCC
>CALYVE010000072.1 GCA_945492935.1 uncultured Lachnospiraceae bacterium | reverse complement strand
GTCTCCACCCGTGAAATCACGTCCGATCATTTCGTTCATCTTCGCATTGGAAAACAGCACCTTACCCGAAAGTGCATCTCTAATAAATATTCCCACATTGAAGTTATTGTATGTCTCAATCAGTTGATTATTTGTACGACGAAGCTTACTTTCACCGATGATAACCTCAACAATGCCTTGAATGATATGGGCGATTGTTCTTGAGAACATCAGCTCCTGTTGCTCCCAGACGCGATTTTCCTCCGATACAAAAAACAGCTTTCCAAACATCTCATCACTTAGAAGAATCGGGTGTAAAATTGCAGCCTCCGACTGATCCAGTTCATAGAGCAGCTGCGATTCATCGTTGACCGCCTTTTGCTCCGGTTCCTTTTTCCATGTTGCATAAAGCGTCAATTCCTTCGAATCAAATCCCTTTGGCACAAAGAAGTAAATGGCAGACAATTTAAGGTACTCACCTGTTTGCCTCATAAAATCATCAATTTCACTCTTCTCAGGCTCCCGGTTTTTACGTAGCATTCCATTCAGAGCAATCTTTAATACACGTTCACGCGAAAGTGCATCCTCAATCCGCTTATTCGCAATACGCAGATTCTCTCGCTCTGCATATAGCAGCTCATGGTTGTAAACAAGCTCCGATATTGTACTTGCAACATCCCACTGTTCCTCGTAAATCGCACTCAACCGTTTGGTTTCTTCTTCTGTGTACGAAGCCAAAACCCAAAAACCAAGCAGCTTGTCCTGTATGCTTATCGGTGCCGCCGCAAATCGTCCCGGTGTTCCCGCCTCTCTTGTAAAAAGATACGGTCTGCATCGCTCTAACATAATTGCCTTAAGCCGAATATAGTATTCCTTATATATCGGTGTTTCAAACAAATCATAAAAATCTCCAAGATTTGTTGCCGGTCCAATCGGCTCACCAATCATGATTCCGTTAACATCAATAAAGCAAGAGTATAGATTTGCAAATTTGGCAAATCGGTTCATCATCGTATAAATACTTTCATCTCTTGTGACAATCTCTTTGATGTCTCCTTCATAATCTGTGTATTTTATTTTTGTTTTGTGTTGCGTACCTTTCATGGTATTTCCTCATATACTAAACGCAAAATCGAGTAGGCATTCTCCTACTCGACGTGCACTCAATGTCGTGTAAATCTTATGAATTTGATAAATCAGGGAATGCCTGATCTGCAACCTTCTTTGTCTCGTCGCATGCCTTAACGACATTATCTACAGATACCATAAGCTGTGACATAAAATCGCTGACACTTTCGCACTCGCGTTTAATAGCCATTCGTGTATTGTAGGAATCAAGTCTGGCCTGATTGCGCATCTCCTCGCACTCTGCAATTGCATTTGCGCGCATCTCTTCACACTCAGCTGTTGTATTTGTCAAAAGTGCTTCACACTCTGTTGTTGTCTTCTCATTCAAAGTTCTACAATCATATTCTGTATTGGAACGAAGTGTATCCGTCTCCTCCTGTGCAGCCTTGCGCAGTTCTTCACATTCTGCCTCTGCCGCCGCACGGATTGCATCACACTCCGCCGTTGTTCTGGATGTCAAATCATCACAATATGCCTCTGTAGCCTGCTGCTTCTCACGGCACTGTGCCTCTGTCTGACGAGTCATCGCATCCGCATTTTCTCTTGCCTCAAGCAAAGTTCTTGAAATAGACTCATATCTGCTTGCCGACTCATCCTCACGCTGCTTATACACATCCAGCTTTTCACGAATCTGGACAATCTCCAACTGAAGCTCATCATTTGCCTTTTTAAGACTGTCGATTGTGCTTGAAGACTCATTCATGTTAACCTCTCGCATCGTATGGAGATTCTTAACCGTCTCGCTGAGCTTCACAATATTCGCCTTTAATTCTTCAACCTCTTTCTCATGCGCCTCATTCTGCTGTTCTATATATGCCTCAACGGCTTTTTTGTCATATCCGCCAAACGATGTCGTTTTGATCTGTAAATCCATTTATTATAATCCCCTTTCATCATTTAAGTATCATGAAAACAATAACTCGATGGTATTATAGCACAAAACCCTTTGTTATGCACTTATTTTTTTCATGTTTTTCACTTGCTCTATTGTCTATTTTTTAATTATCTTATATAATAATCAAGTTAGGACAGAATGTAAATTATTGATTACCTTTTTCTTGACCACTTACTTAAAAACGCTGTTACAAAGCGCCAATTTCCGACAAATGAAAGGATACACTGATGAAAAAAAGACTTCAAAAATTATCATATATTTTCGTATGCGCGCTCTTGCTGCTCTCTCTTTGCGCATGTGGCGGCAAAAGCAAGGACCACTACAAAAAATACGTCAAAAGCCTTATTTCAATCAACTATATTAACTCCGGCAACGACTACAAGGATACAGGCTCTACAAAACAGGATGCCGATGCTCTCTACGAGGCAAACATGAACTACTTTGCCGACCAGATCATCGCCTACTACAACGTCACACTTACAGACGCACACGACCTTTTATATCCGGAGTATGTCCGTCTCGCCAAGAGCATTTACACAAAGGTAAACTACTCGGTTTCCGATGCTTACGAAAAAGACGGAACCTACTACGTGGATGTCACAATTTTGCCAATCGACTTTTTCAACCAGACATATGACGATGTTCTAAACTATATCAACAGCTTCAATGAAGAGGTCCAGAGAGGCAAATACAATTCCTACACACTCGAGCAATATGAAACAACCTTCTCAGCAGGTTTGCTCACGATCCTTGATCGTGCCTGTGTCAACTTAACTTATGCCGATCCGGTAACAATCACAGTTGAAATCATCGAGAACGGGGAAACCTTCTACATCAGCGATTCCGATTTCGCAGCCATCGACAACGCTATGATTGCATCGTCTACAAATGATGTGCCTGCAGAACCTTCTGATGAGACGGAAGGTAACGAATAAATCCAAATACGATTTGCATTGTATTGCTCATTTTTTTGCTTCATCCAATATCGGCGCCGCAACTTCCACTCGCCGAATCGTGTTTCGTGTCATAAAATCAGCCGATATATGACACGATATTTTGCCTGTGTAAAAATTTGGAGAAGTCAATAAATATGGTTAAAGGCACTATTTGAACTGAATAGAAACACTGCTGAGTTTATTAGCAAGGACGTTGCCCAGAAAAAAGAAGCGCCTAGAAGGACAACACTATTGCCGTACTACTTACTAAAACAGAGGAATAAAAATACAATATACGAAAGAAGGCTACAGATGCACACATCTACAGCCCCCTTTTTTTGCCCACTATACCATTCACAAGAGTCATTGTCTTTTATGATTTATCATTTCTTAAAGTACTTATTTTTCTCGCGTATTTTTTTATCCTATCAACAAGATAACAGAACAAACAGCTTCCTATTATTCCTATCAAGAAATAAAAGAATTTGAAATCCGCGGTTTCTCCCCATACAAATCGATACCACGATGAAGTTTTTATTGCATCTACATCAAGTCCTGGTATAGCTTTTATTCGATTAATACCGACAAGAATCCAATTCAGAATCGACATAAATGTAATATGATGCATCATAATCCCAAATGTATGATCTGATATATAATTACATAGTTTATTTTCTCCTAATACAGGAACAAGAAATTCTGCAATTTTTACCCATAAAATGATTCCCATCAAAGATGTCAAAAAAGGAATGAAATAACCCATATGAAAACGAACATCGGACAACTGCTGATTAAATACTAACCGGTTAAGTGACCATCGAATATTTCCAAGGTTATGCTGAACAATACGAATGATTCCGAAAAAACATAGAATGATAACAACCAGATTAATTTTCGATACATACTTTTCCAATTTGTTTTTGTATAGGGTTCCTAACTGAAAAAACTGTAAAGAAATAACAACCTTCATTGCCATGTTAAATACTGTCGCTGTTGCGAAATTATGCGAATTCATCAAACTGTATCTCACAACAAAACAGCCTAACGCAATAAAAACAACCGTGATCAAATAATCATTCCAGAATTTTCCAAGTATTCGCCTAAGTGCGATCATAATTATTGTCACATAAAACAATATAATGGCAAAATAACCTGGTGCGTTTATATCAAAAATTTCTCCGCACAGAAATATGCCTTTTATGTATTCCACAACAGAAAGTTCAAATCCGACTCTCACCGGTGTGAACAATCTCAATATATTAATAAATGTGGCATAATACAAGGACCATCCTAAGTAGGGAAGCAAAATTCTTTTCACTTTTCTGTACATATATTCGATTGGTTCTTCTATGCATCTTTTATGTGATATAAAATATCCTGAAATAAACATAAACATTGGCATAAAAAATGAATTATATGGAAAATATGCTGTTCCCAATTCAAGGGATGTACCTGCATGCAAATCGACCACCATTACAATGCCAATCGCAGATAATATCATAAATTGCTTATTCGACTTCATCCCAACCTCCAAGAAAAACTCATATCACAAATCCATTATAATCGAATACCATTACTTTGTAAATATTGCGGCTTTCGCCTGCTCCAAGGCTTCCATCACACGATCACACCAGACATCAAATTCAGGATCCTCCTGTTGATATTCGGGATGCGCTAAAACGTAATCAACTGCCATTTTGACACCCTGATCAAACCGTACTGTTGCCACAAAATCAGGGACAGCACGTTTAAGCTTGCTGTTGTCAAACACGACAGAGTTTGCTTTGTCGCCAATAAGACTTCCGTTAAAATCATAATCACTTGCCGCATCGAGGAAGCTTGATGCAACATAGTACGGCGTCCATTTTACTCCGAGTGCATCTGCAATACTCTGATAAATCTGATTCCATGTCAGACTCTCATCGGAAGTAATTTGAAATGCCTCGCCGATGGCATGCACATTGTTCATAAGCCCAATGAAGCCCTTAGCAAAGTCCGAATTGTGCGTCATAGTCCAAAGAGAAGTGCCGTCACCGTGCACGATGACCGGTTTTCCTTCAAGCATACGCTTTACAACCTGCCAGCTTCCTTTATTTCCATGTACTCCAAGTGGAATCGAACGCTCATCATAGGTGTGACTTGGTCGGATAATCGTGATAGGAAATCCTTCCTCGCGGTAAAGCTTCATCAGATATTCCTCACATTCTATTTTGTTTCGGGAATATTCCCAATACGGATTTGCAAGCGGCGTTCCCTCATTGATTCGATAGTTTGCAACCGGTTTTTGATAAGCGGATGCCGAACTTATATACATGTATTGTTTTGTTCGACCTGCAAAAAGTCGATAATCCCGTTCAAGCTGAGCCTTGACAAAGCCTATGAATTCACACACTACATCAAATGTCATAGCTCCCAGCTTTTCTTTCACTGCTTCTTCATCATTGATGTCTGCCACGATTGTTTTTACTTTGTCCGAAAGCGCATCCGAACGATTTCCGCGATTGAGAAGCCATACCTCATGTCCCGTTTCGACAAGCTGCTTCGTAATCGCCATGCTGATTGTACCTGTGCCTCCAATTAATAATACTTTCATCGTATCAACTCCTCCTGTTTTTATATTAAGCAAGAATTGCCGGCAGGGCCACGCGCCACAAGGCTGCAGTTTATTCGTATAGATCTGGGTATATTAAAAAAGATGAGGAAGATTGTTATTATCTGTCCTCATCTCTCATTTATTGCTTAACTGATAAGCGCACCTGCCGGCATATTCTTTTCTGCTGTTAATAATGCAAGATTTCCTTCAAAATCCTCTGCACACAAAAGCATTCCTTCGGATAACACTCCTGCAAGCTTTGTAGGTTTTAAGTTTGTTATGACTACGACTTTCTTTCCGACCATTTCTTCCGGACTATAGTAGTTCTTTATACCTGATACAATCTGTAAAGTCTTTCCCTGTACCTGAACCTGCGAACAAAGAAGCTTCTTTGACTTCGCTACTGCTTCACACGAAAGCACTTCACCGATTTGCAGCTGCATCTTCTCGAATTCATCAATCGAAATTTCTTCTTTTACAACTGCTTCCACCGTTGGAATTTCGATTGTTTTTGCCTTTGGTTTTGCTTCTTCTTTTGGCTTTTCTTCTGCAGGCTCTGCTGCCTTTGCAGGGAATTTCTTTTCGATTTCTGCCAGCATAGCCTGTGCATCAATACGTGCGAATAAAATCTCAGGCTCTGCGGTTACCTGATTGCCATTTGGATACAAACCAAATGTAGAAAGCTCTGTAACCTTACGCTTCGTTGCATTTAACTGTTTTAAAATCTTTTCGGATGTCTCCGGCATAAACGGTTCAAGCAAGGTAGCACCAACTACAATGCTCTCAACCAGATTGTAAAGAACGGTATTCAGACGACCTGTCTGCGACTCATCCTTTGCAAGTGCCCAAGGCATAGTCTCATCAATATATTTGTTGCAGCGCTTGAACAACGCAAAAATCTCTGTTACGGCATCGGCAACACGAAGCTTGTCCATGCAAGCATTCACCCGTAATCTTGTATCGATTACAACCTTCTTTAAGTCATCATCAACCGGCTCATTCACGCCTGCATTTGTAACAACTCCGCCAAAATATTTGTTTGACATAGAGATTGTACGGTTCACAAGGTTTCCAAGTGTATTTGCAAGTTCAGAGTTGATTCGCTCAATCACAAGCTCCCAGGAAATAACACCATCATTTTCAAATGGCATCTCATGAATCAGGAAGTAACGAACAGCATCCACCCCGAAGAAATCTACCATATCATCCGCATAAATAACATTTCCACGGGATTTACTCATCTTTCCGTCACTCTGAATCAACCAAGGATGTCCAAATATCTGCTTTGGAAGCGGCTGGTCGAGCGCCATAAGCATAATTGGCCAGTAAATTGTATGGAAACGAAGAATATCCTTGCCAATCAAATGTAAATCTGCCGGCCAGTATCTTCTGTACAAATCACCGGACTCTCCGTCCGCATCATAACCAAGACCTGTGATGTAATTTGATAATGCATCAATCCATACATAAACAACATGCCCCGGATCAAAGTCAACCGGAATACCCCACTTGAAGGAGGTTCTTGACACACAAAGATCCTGTAAGCCCGGAAGAAGGAAGTTGTTCATCATCTCATTCTTACGCGACTCCGGCTGAATAAATTCCGGATGATCATTAATATGCTGAATTAAGCGATCAGCGTATTTGCTAAGCTTGAAGAAGTATGCCTCCTCCTTAGCAGGTTGAACCTCTCTGCCACAATCCGGACATTTGCCATCAACAAGCTGTGACTGTGTAAAGAAAGACTCACAAGGGGTACAATACATACCCTCATATTCTCCCTTATAGATATCACCCTGATCGTACAGCTTTCTGAAGATCTTCTGAACCTGCTTTTCATGGTATTCATCCGTTGTCCGAATGAACTTGTCATAATCAATGTTCATGCAGTCAAACTGACCCTTGATGATTTCAGATACATCATCAACAAACTGCTTCGGTGTTTTGCCTGCAGCCTTTGCTTTTTCTTCGACTTTCTGGCCATGCTCGTCTGTACCTGTCTGGAAACGGACATCATAACCTACCATTCTTTTATAACGGGCAATGCTGTCTGCCAGAACAATCTCATATACGTTGCCGAT
>CALYVE010000071.1 GCA_945492935.1 uncultured Lachnospiraceae bacterium | reverse complement strand
CTGTAAGCTTTGAATCTGTGCATTGTACTGGATTTTATCTTCTGCACCAGCCTCATCACGTGCTTTGGAAAGCGTGGCAATCTCGCTGTTTGCATTTGAAATGTTGTTGTAGATACTTGTGAGCTCAAGCTCAAGCTGACGAAGAGTAAGTGTCATATCTTCTGTGTCATATGTAAAAAGAGTATCCCCTTCTTCCACAATGTCGCCTTCCGATACTAAGATATCCTTTACCTTCTTGTCTGCTGATTTGTCAACGTTTTTTACTTCCTGTGATTCCACAATGCCCATGTAACGATTCTCGCCACTGATTTCACCGCCCATGAAAGTCGAAACAAGCTCCGTATAAACAAGCTCCTCATCAGATGCATCATCCGCTTTTCCCTTCGCCAGCTTCATAACTGCAAATACGGTGGCTGCGGCTGCTATTATACAAATAACTGCGATAATGATTCCCTTTTTTTTCATATTTTCTCCCTCTTTCTATAGTAATACTTGTTATATTACATTAATAATAGATTATATTTTTATCACAGATGTATCAAATTTATTCCTTGATCTGTTTGAACCAGTCTTTAATCGTCTTCTCATGTCCCAAATCTCCCGGTTCATAAAAATGTTCTCCGACAAGTGCATCCGGCAAATATTGTTGCTTCACATAGTGGTTCGGATAATCGTGTGCATATTGATAGCCTGTATGTCCAAGCTTTGGTGCCCCCGAATAGTGTGCATCCCGTAAATGTGGTGGTACCTCACACTGTCCAACTCTCTTTACCGCGTCCCCGGCAGCAAAAATTGCGTTGACAACGGAATTACTCTTCGGCGCACATGCCACATAAATTGCAGCATTTGCAAGAATAATCTGTGCTTCCGGCATACCAACACGTTCCACAGCCTGTGCACAGGCTGTAGCTACTACAATCGCCTGCGGATCTGCAATTCCAACATCCTCGCTGGCACAAATCAAAATACGTCTTGCAATAAATGTAACACTCTCACCGCCATAAAGCATCTTTGCCAAATAATAGACAGCAGCATCCGGATCCGAGCCTCTCATACTTTTTATGAAAGCCGAGACAATATCATAATGATTATCGCCATCCTTATCGTAACGGATAGATCGTCTCTGAATACACTCCTCCGCAACGGCAAGGTCTATGATAATTTTATTTGTCTTCTCGTCTCTCTTGGTAGATAATACACCAAGCTCAACCGCTTTCAGAGCATTACGTGCATCCCCTTCCGCCAAATCAGCCAGAAACTCCACAGCTTCATCAGTAATCTCTGCGTCGTATGCGACCATACCCTTGACCGGGTCTGACACGGCACGCCGAATCAATATGGCGATATCATCCTTCGTCAGAGGCTTAAGCTGAAACACCGTTGATCTTGAAATAAGTGCACTGTTTACCTCAAAATACGGATTCTCCGTCGTTGCTCCAATGAGTATGACCGTTCCATCCTCAACAAACGGGAGCAAATAATCCTGCTGTGCCTTATTAAATCGATGAATCTCGTCGACAAACAAAATCGTCTTCTTCCCATACATGCCCATAGTTTCTTTTGCCTGTTTCACAACCTCTTCAATGTCCTTTTTGCCAGAAGTCGTTGCATTCAGCTCATGAAACTGCGCACTTGTTGTATTGGCAATAACCATTGCAAGTGTGGTTTTGCCTGTTCCGGGCGGACCATACAATACAATGGAAGACAATTTATCTGCCTTTATGACACGATAAAGGAGCTTGTCCTCACCAAGAATATGTTGCTGACCGACAATCTCCTCTAACGTAGAAGGGCGCATACGCTTTGCAAGCGGCGCCTCATTTTTCATGTTGTTGTTTCGCATGTAATCAAATAAATCCATACTAAAAAACCTAAGCCAAACCAAGCTCCCTAATCATCTCATCAAACTTGATGATATCGATTGGCTTGCACATATACTCCTCATAATCGTCACTTGCGTAATTGGCATCAAAGCCTTCATCCAAAGCGCTTACCATAACAACCTTAACACGCTTATCACGGGCAAGACCAAGCTTCCGCTCTGCGTCACGGATTGACGCAAGTGCCTTATATCCATCAATCTTTGGCATCATGACATCCATACAAATAAGGTCAAAACGCTCATTTGTATTAACGGCATTTACAAACTCATCTACTGCAGCAATACCATCGCGTGCAAGTACAACCTCTCCATATTTTGCAAGCAGCTTCATCATAAACTTTCCACTGGCCATATCATCTTCTGCTACTAAAATTTTCATGAATAAACCCTCCTACTGTTCTATCTTAATAAATTCAAACCATTTAACCAAATTTGCTATAAGATCATGTTTGAATGTATGCTTTCGATTCGAAATTCTTCTTGATAATACCTTTGCCATAATAATACCCTGCAATGTATCAGCAAGTTCATCCGCTGTAAAAACATCTCGAATTTCTTTATTGTCAATTGCCCCTTGAAATAATTCAAGAACAAACTTCCGTCGTTCCATAATACACCAGGCAATATGATCGCGCGTTCCGACATTGTGTAACAATTCTTCATATTGAAGCATCAATGTCGCCATCGCATAATAATTATCATAATATGTAGCATAGGTCATAACATACTCTGTAAGCTTCTCTGTATTGGATGCATCCTTAGAAGAAACTGTATGTCGAATGCTCTCATCGTATTTGCTGTAGTATTGAACCACTTCTACCAGCACCTCATCGATTCCACCAAAATATTTGTATAGCAATGCTTCAGACATATTCTCTCGAAGTGCCAAATTCTTCGTCGTAAGTGCTGATAACCCTAACTCACTAATAATATCTATGGCGGAGGCAATGATTCGGTCTTTTCTTGAAATAAAACTATCTGCCACTCAAACCCCACCGTCCTATATATACTTAAGTTAGATTTTATTGTATTTTAACATATTTGTCAAACAATATAGGTAATTTTGAACAAATATTTTGGACAAAAAAAGGCACCTATACAACGAATGTATAAGCACCTTTTGTTTTCACTCAACTACATAACAAATCCTAATTCATAATGCCACATAAAAAATGGAATCTATATAAAAAATAGGTACGATGTTAATTGTTAAAGTTCGGACAAATTAGAGAACAGTAACGTCAACTGCCTGTGGTCCCTTTTCACCGTTCACCACTTCGTATTCAACCTGCTGATTCTCCTCAAGAGTCTTGAAGCCTTCCATATTGAGACCTGTGAAATGAACGAATACGTCCTTTCCGTCCTCGCCTGTGATAAAGCCAAAGCCCTTCTGGTTGTTAAACCATTTTACTGTACCTTTTGCCATGATAAATCCTCCAAAAAATAAAATACGCTAATTCAATAACGCCAATTTAAGATACCATAATTTTGACCTTTCCGTCAACCCTCTAATTTGCAAATTGATACACACTTTGAATTAAAATCATAGCGATAAACAGAATCCGATAAATACTCTATTTTAGCGACTGCCATACGATTTACTTCCCTTACGGTCTCCGCTAAAAATGCAACATTCATCTCCTCCTTTTCCGGTAGCAAAAGGACTTCATGAATACTGGATGGCAATATGTAAAAGCTACTTTTTTGTTCTCTTGCGAAGGTCTCTAAAACATCGTCATAAAGCATAAAGGACGCACCGTTCATACCAATATCGTTTGTCAGCACATAGAGCGGATTATCGATATCACAAATGTCCTCCTCAAATTCTGCCATTCGTTCACGAAGCATCTTCTCCAAACTCACCGTTCGAGGTTCAAACAAAGTCCGCATACTTGAAAGTGCATGCTTATACAAGGTTCCAAGATCATACCCCCATCGTTTCATATCATCAAACGAGACAAGTGCGGAACCTATCCGTTCTCCGTCCGATAGAATGATATACCGAAAAGTAATGGCAAGATCCAGATAAGGTATATACGGACATTTTTGTAATAACTCTTCGTTTTGCTCCTGGTTAATCAGACGGATAAACAAATGCTTTTCTGCCTGTTTTGCATCATAGGGCTCATATTCCTTATCCTCCACCTGCTCCTTTGCAAAAATGTAAGCTGCTGCAATATCAGCCAAAAGTTCCTCAACCAAATGTCCTTCCGTGTAAAGCTGATAATAGCTTTCAAGATAAATATTCGGTGATATATTGCTGCCTTTCAATAGGATTACAAGTCCTGTTTCCAACACTCCATTGTTTTTCAGCACCTGATGGATTTCTACCGTTTCAATCGGATACTCTTCCAAATACTCCACAATGCGATGCTTTACCTCTTCAATAAATTCTTCAAAATCCAGCATAAAACTATATACATGAACGCACCTGTATATCTCCTTTCCTAAAATATTCAAATAATATCGGGATTTGCTTATCTGCCGAGATGGCAGGACGAGAGGAATCTCTCATAACTGTTGATGAAGTCATTATATTATAGAGACAAAAAATATGCAAGAGAATTTCCCTCTTGCATATCGAATTCATAATTTAATTTATGCGTTGGAAACAAGCTTCTTCAGGAAGGTTAAAAATGTTTCCATCTCTTCTCTTGTTCCGATTGTGATACGTAAATAATTGTCAATTCGAGGCTTTGCAAAATATCTTACAATAATCTTGTTTGCTTTTGCCTGCTCATAAATATCCTTTGCCTGCAGCTTCTCATGTGTTACAAACACAAAATTCGTCGAAGAATCCGGACAACGAAATCCGATTTTACGAATTTCTTCCGTAAACCAGTCTCTTGTCTCCATTACCTTTGCAATTGTCTCCCGGAAATAATCCTCATCCGCAAGACTTTCTACGCCAAGTACAATCGATGGATAATTCATTGTATATGAGTTAAAGGAATATTTCACATCATTCAAATAACGAATCAGCTTCTCGTTACCAATCGCATATCCGATACGAAGACCGGCCATAGAACGCGACTTCGAATACGTTCGCACGACAAGCACATTATCATACTTGTCAACCAACGAAAGAGCGCTTTCGCAACCAAAATCAACATATGCCTCATCAACAATTACAACAACATCTGTGTTGTGCTTTACAACGTCCTCTATAAAGGAAATCGGCTTTGCAATACTTGTCGGTGCATTTGGATTCGGAAAAATGATACCGCCGTTTGGTTGGTAATAATCCTCCAACTTCAGTTCAAAGTTATCATCCACAGCTACCTGATTATAGGAAATGCCAAAAAGCTCAGCCCACACATCATAAAAAGAATATGTAATATCAGGAAATAGAATCGGCTTATCTCCATGAAAAAATGTCATAAAGGACATAGCAATAACGTCATCAGAGCCTACACCAACAAACACCTGGCTATTGCTAACCCCGTGATAATCGGCCAGTGCATTTACAAGATCAGAAACAGCCGGATCCGGATATTTACGAAGTGCTTCTAACTCAAGCTGTTTTGCCATCACACGAGGGGAAGGATCATACGGATTCTCGTTTGTGTTTAACTTAATAATGTTTTTGTCCTTTGGCTGCTCGCCAGGAACGTAAGGTATGACTTTTCGAATGTTTTTTTCCCAAGCTGACATAAGTCTCCTCCTCTTTTTCGAAAATGCATTTGTGCTCGCTGCCTGCAAATCTGCGGCAAGCTAATTATTCGGCAATTATAATACCATGCCTGACAAATTGTCAACTATTTCAACTTTTTTAATACTTCCAAAACATAATTCCAGGTTCTTTCAACACTGGCAATCATAAGACGCTCCTTTGGCGTATGAATATCGTAAATCCATGGTCCAAAGGAAACACAGTCCAAATCTTTTATCTTGTCGGAAAACAGTCCGCATTCAAGACCAGCATGAATGGCTTCCACAACCGGTTCTTCCTTATAGAGTTGCCTGTACGTCTCAATCATCACGTTACGCAAATAGGAATCCTTCTTGTATTCCCATGCCGGATATGCTCCCTTAATATCAAAATCCGCACTGACAGCCTCTGCGACGACCGCAAGGTTTTCAAGAAGCATATCCTTCTCCGAACTTACACTGCTTCGAACAGAAAAGCCAAAGTGAATATCCTTCTGAGTAATCTCGAGAATTCCAAGATTCAGCGATGTCTGAACAAGGCCCTCAATATCGTTGCTCATTTTAATCACACCATTCGGAATAAGCATAAGCGCCTGAACAAAACGTTTTGTTACATCCTTTGTCATATGCTGACAAACTGTATCAACAGCTTTTACAAGCACACAAATATCCGCATCTGTCTTGTCAAATTCCTTGCTAAAAATCGCATCGTACTTGTTTACAAGATGTGTAATCGTCTCAATATCCTTCTTATCTGCCACCGCAAGAACAGCGCTTGCTTCTCTAGGAATCGCATTATCCTTCATTCCGCCGGCAAGAGACACGAGACGAATATCAACCTCCTTCATTATTTCGTGTAAAACACGACCTAATGCCTTGGAAGCATTTGCACCCTGCTTATTAATTTCAACACCGGAATGACCACCCGTCGCACCGGTAACACGAACCTCTACCGCCCGGTCAAAATGTGTATCTGTTTCATAGCAAACAGGAATCCAAAGGTTCGCCGTAGCACCCCCTGCACAGCTGACAAGCAAGTGTCCCTCTTCCTCCGAATCCAGATTCAGAAATAATTTACCCTCTAAATCAGAGCAGTCAATCGCTGTGGCACCAAGCAGGCCAATCTCCTCATCAACCGTAAATACGGCTTCAATGGCCGGATGTGCAATGGTACCCTCATCGGCAAGAATTGCCATGGCAAACGCAACTGCAATTCCATCGTCACCACCTAATGTTGTCCCCTCTGCAAAAACAAACGTTCCATCCTCGCGAAGACGCAGACCTTCTGTGGCAAAGTCAATATCACAATCTGCATCCTTCTCGCAAACCATATCTATATGTCCCTGGATGATGACAGGCTTCGAATCCTCATATCCGGCTGTGCCGGGTTTTTTGATGATTACATTTCCCATAGCATCCTGTCTGTACCATAACTTATTATCCTTCGCAAATGCCACAAGATAATCACTTATTTGCTTTGTATTGCCTGAACCGTGCGGAATACTGCAAATCTCCTCGAAAAATCGAAACACCTCATATGGTTTTAAATTCTTTAATACTTCCATGTCAAACCTCTCTTTGATTGATTATGCAAGTGCAAAATAAGCAAGCATAGCAACACCAAGTATGATTCTATACCAGCCAAACACTTTGAAATCATGTTTTTTAATGTACTGCATCAGGAACTTTATTACAAATAACGAAACAGTAAACGCAACAACAACGCCGACAAGCAAAACAACAATCTCTGCCTGTGAATAATGAAAGCCAAACTTTAATAGCTTAATAAAGCTAAGGCCAAACATAACCGGTACTGCAAGGAAAAACGTAAACTCAGCAGCAGCAACACGAGAAACACCAATCAACAATGCACCGATAATTGTCGCACCTGAGCGAGATGTACCGGGAATAATCGATAGTACCTGAAACAAGCCGATAACAAAAGCTGTCTTATACGTAATATCATGAATACCTTCAATTCTTGCAACACGCGATTTGTTCATATTCTCAACAACAATAAATGCAATACCATAAAAAATTAACGCGCACGAAATTATCGTTGGAGTTTCTAAATGCGCCTCCACATAATCATCGAACAGGAGTGTCACAATTGCACCCGGAAT
>CALYVE010000070.1 GCA_945492935.1 uncultured Lachnospiraceae bacterium | reverse complement strand
TGTGTTCAGAAGAGGCTTCCACACTTCTTTGTGTCTCATCTCCATAGCACAAAAACTCATTCAGACGTTTTTATTTGTGCAATCAGCCGGGACAAAATTGAACACGAGGCTTTTGACACTCGAATCTTTATAGGAGAGAAAAATGTTAAATATAGTATTACATGAGCCGGAAATACCATCAAATACAGGAAATATCGGACGTACCTGTGTTGCGGCAGGCATCCGACTCCATCTGATCGAGCCAATGGGTTTTCAAATCAATGATAAAATGTTAAAAAGGGCAGGACTTGATTATTGGGATAAGTTAGATGTGACAATTTACGACGATTACAATGATTTTCTTGCCAAAAATCCGGGCGCAAAAGTATATATGGCAACGACAAAATCAAAACAGAAATATACGGATGTTTCGTATGAGGAGGATGCCTATATCATGTTTGGCAAAGAAAGTGCCGGCATTCCCGAGGAGATTTTGCTTGAGAACAGGCAGACTTGCGTGCGTATTCCGATGATGCCGGGGGAGCGTTCGCTCAACTTGTCGAATTCGGTTGCTATCGTTGTGTACGAAGCATTAAGACAACAGGGATTTCCGGGACTTGAGGAGCAGGGACAGCTCCATCGGTACGAGTGGTAGAGAAGGGTTGTTGTCAGAGGATGTATGGAGCATGGAAAGTATGAACAAGATGGCATGTCAGATTGACTGGCTCGATAAACCATATTATTCATTAAATGCATATTTTAAAGGAATCTACGGGGAGAAAATTTATAAGATTGCGGTTGATGCCGGACTCAGCTGTCCAAATCGTGATGGCAGTCTTGATACGCGTGGATGCATTTTCTGCAGTGCAGGCGGCAGCGGAGATTTTGCGGTAGATATTAAGGATACACCATACAAGCAGCTATATGAACACCGAGGTGGCTGCGACAAAAAGATTTCGATTGATGCTGTAAGCGAAGCGATGAACAAACGCAGGGTTTTGGATGTGAAACAGCAAATAAAACGGGGAATGGCGCGGTTTCATAAGTCGGTTGGTGAGCGGTTTGTCATCTACTTTCAGGCATATACAAATACGTATGCAGAGGTAGAATATTTGAAGCAAATTTGGACTGCGGCACTTGCGGAAGAACAGGTGGTGGGCATATCAATTGCTACAAGACCGGATTGTCTTGGCGAAGAAATCCTTGCTTTGCTCAAGGAGCTAAAGGAACAATTTATGAAGTCCGGCAAGTTCATCTGGATAGAGCTTGGCCTTCAGACGATGCATGAGGAAACTGCAAACTATATTCGACGACATTATGCACGCAGCGTGTATGAATCGGCAGTTTGTAGTCTTTGTTCGATTGGAATTCCATATATAACGCATGTAATTTTGGGGCTACCGGGGGAATCGGAGGAAATGATGCTTGAGACTGTTCGGTATGTGTGCGCTTTAAGACCGTTCGGAATAAAATTACAGCTTCTGCATGTGCTTTCCGGTACGGACATGGCCAAGGATTATGAAGAGGGCAAATTTAACGTTATGGGTGAGGAGGAATATATCCGGACGGTTGCAAAATGTCTGCAGGAAATACCGGATGATATTGTGATTCATCGCGTGACCGGGGATGGACCGAAGAAGCTGTTAATTGCACCTGCCTGGTCTGCAAATAAAAAGCATGTGCTGAATTTCCTGCATCAATATCTGGCGAAAGAAAACATCAGACAAGGTGATAAAGCAAAATATTGACGAATCCTTTTCGGCGAAAGGTTATGCGTGGCAAACTGTAGAAATTGTCACGCTTTTTTTGTGAATTAATTCAAAGGAAAACCATTCGTAAATGGGTACAATAGCCTTGAAAAAAAACGCAAAATATAATAAAATTGTGGTATGTGATTGGGAGAAAAACTATATAAATATGGACAGAGGAGGTAACGGTTATGAGATTAGTAACACGTTCGGATTTTGATGGGTTAGCATGTGGTGCACTCCTAAAGGAGGCCGGTATTATTGATCATTGGACCTTTGCACATCCAAAGGATTTGCAGGATGGATTAGTACCGATTGACGAAAACGACTGCCTTGCAAATGTACCATTTGTAGAAGGCTGTGGTCTCTGGTTTGATCATCATTCGAGTGAACATGAACGTTTGGCATTGGAAGGCAAATATAAGGGCGAAAGCCGTATTACACCATCGTGTGCACGTATTATATATGACTATTATGGTGGTAAGGAACGCTTTGCTCATTTCGATGAGATGATGGAGGCAGTTGATAAGGTTGATTCCGGTAACCTTACGGTAGACGAGATTCTTAATCCGACCGGTTGGATTTTAATTGGTTTTTTGATGGACCCGCGTACAGGCCTTGGAAGATGGCGCAATTTTACAATTCCAAACTACAAGCTTATGGAGGAATTGATTGACGCCTGTCGTACGATGACAACAGAGCAGATTTTGGCACTTCCTGATGTTGTGGAACGTATCGAAGTATACAATGAGCAGACAGAGAAGTTCAAGGAGATGGTTCAGGCACACACACGTATTGAGGGCGATGTAGTTATTACAGATTTGCGTGGCGTTGATCCGATTTATACAGGTAATCGTTTTATGATTTACAGCCTCTATCCGGAGCAGAATATTTCTGTGTGGATTGTCAACGGCAAGGGCGGACATGGTTGTTCCGCAGCAGTTGGATATAGCATAATCAACAAGACTTCAAATGTTGACGTCGGAAGCTTAATGCTTAAGTACGGCGGCGGTGGACATAAGAAGGTTGGTACTTGCCAGTTCTCAGATGAGACGATGGATGAGCAGCTTCCAAAGCTTCTTGATGAGATTGTCAATTACAAGGGTTAAGCTGTCGATATTTGGAGCATTTCATATACATATAAAAAAACACTTCACTTTCGTTTCACATTATGCGAAGGACGGATAGTGAAGTGTTTTTTTTGTTGCAAAAGCAACTGCGCTCGGCGCGAGAGCCTTTCAAGCAGGAGTCTTTCTTTTGTGGAAGCTGCAATCCTGTTGAAATGTGAATAGTGTGGAAAAGTTTGTGTATATAATGCGCTATTTTGCCGAAAATGTAGCCAAATGACGACAATGGATGTAGTTATTTGGAACTTTACATTGGAAATTGTTGCATGGTATAGTTTCATTGTAGCTTTGATACAGCGTTCTGCTGCTTGAAGGCTGCAAATTCATATTAGTATTCTTTTTTCTTTTTTACCAGAGATAACAATCCTTAAGTGATGATTTTGAGAGGAGTGAAGCGTGAAATATGTTTGCTTATTTATCTTTTTGTTAGGTGCGGTAGGATATGATATTGATTGCCGGAGAATACCGAATTTATGGTGCTTGCCCGGTGCTTTCGCCGGCATGATTATCAGTTTTATGGAAGGTGGTGTACATGGCGGGCTTTCTAGCTTTCTTGGAATCCTTGTGCCGATGGCTGTCCTTTTTGTATTCTTTGTTTTCCGTATTTTAGGAGCAGGGGATGTAAAAATGCTCTCGGTAATCGGTGCATTTATATGGTTGGATGTCATTTGGGTGTTGATTTATGCTTTTGTAATTACAGCAGCCTATGGCGTGTTTGTGTTTGCTGTGAGGGTAATACGGCAACGTCCGTTTGCGTGGACGAGGATATGTATGTCAATACCGATTGCAGCAGGAACGATTTTATTTGTCGTTGGGGGACGGTTTATTTGAGGTATCGGATTGGAATTTATGATAAGGATGTGACATATTGTCTGCAGTTGATGGAGTATATCAACATGAACAAGGACTATATGTTGCATAGCATTTGTTTTTCGGATGCCGGGGCATTATTGGAGTGTTTGAATAAGGATCCGGTGGATCTTATATTGTATGGCCAGGCATCGGAGTTTATGGAGCACGTTCGTGACAAATGTAAGACCCTACGGTTAGCAGAGACGGACGAGGAGCTTTATGTCGGCGAACGTTATCTTTACAAATACCAAAGGGTGGATGTGCTTGTTCAGCAGATACTTGCATGCCTAGAAACAGAGCTTGATAAGCCTGTGCGTAGAATTATTTTCTATGGAATTTATTCGCCGATTGGCCGATGTGGGAAGACTTCATTTGCACTTGGCATATGCTATAACTTTCCCGGGAGTCTGTATGTAGGCATGAACAGCTATATCGGAAGTACGGATGTCAGTGAGAGCTTTTTTGCACAGACGGAACAGTTTTTTTATCAGCTGCTTACGCACAATGAATCCATTGTTTTTACGATTCAGGACATTATGGAAAAACAGGGTGAGGGCTGTGCCGTTATTTATGGTATGCGGTGCTTTACGGACTATAAGCAGATTTCTGTGGATGATATCGTATGGCTGAAAGAGGTACTTGCGTTTGGCAAAATTGTGTCGCGTGTCGTTTTTGATGTTGGAGCATCCGTACTTGCGGATTTTAATATTCTGGACGGATTCGATCATATTTTTGTTCCCTGCCTGCAGGATGCCTATGCCAACAGACGGCTAAACCATTTTAAGTTGCTTGTAGATGACTGCGCCTATGCGAAGCTTCGACAGAGGATGGAGTACGTTGAGGTTCCGGCAGAACCATATGATAGTCCGGGGATGCGGGATTATGTTAGGAGAAATGTCAGGTGAATTATGATGAGTTAAAGAGTAGCCTTCGAAGTTCTGTTATGGAACGTCTGGATATGAGCCGTGAACTAAATGACAAGGAGGTTGAGGCAGTCATTGATGATTGCATTTTTATGTGTGAAAAGTCCAAATGCTTGTCGCTTAAAGTGAAGCTTATGCTTCGCAGAGAGATATTTAACAGCTTGAGGCGCCTTGACATTTTGACAGAGTATTTGGAGGATGAGTCCGTTTCGGAAATAATGGTTAACGGACATGATTCGATTTTTGTTGAACGGGATGGACAGCTGTTTTGCAGTGAGAAATCATTTGAGAGCGAAGAAAAGCTGATGGCCGTAATACAACAAATCGTTGCAGGCTGCAATCGTCGTGTAAATGAGAGTACCCCGATTGTTGATGCAAGACTCGCTGACGGTTCACGTGTTCATATCGTGACAAGACCGATTGCACTTTCGGGGCCGACCATTACTATCCGAAGATTTCCGAAACACGTGCTTAATATGGCGCGACTTGTAGAACTGAAAACCTTGCCGAAGGAAGTTGCAGACGTATTAAGATGGCTTGTTGTTGCCGGATATAATATTTTTATTTCCGGCGGAACAGGATCAGGCAAGACGACATTTCTAAATGCTCTTTCGGAGTATATTCCTGCAGATGAACGTATTGTAACAATCGAGGATGCGGCAGAATTACAGATTCGCGGAAAAAAAAATCTTGTTCGCCTGGAGGCACGTTCAAAGAATTTTGAAGGAAAGAATGAGATTTCCATTCGTTCCTTAATAAAGGCAAGCTTACGAATGAGACCGGATCGAATTATCGTCGGTGAGGTAAGAGATGAAGCGGCAATCGATATGCTGTCCGCCATGAATACAGGGCATGATGGAAGTATCAGTACGGGACATGCGAATTCCTGTGAGGATATGATATCAAGGCTTAGCACAATGGTACTTATGGGAATGGAAATTCCACTCACGGCAATTCGTCAGCAGATTGCCTCGGCTGTTGATGTAATGATTCATGTATCAAGAATGCGGGATCGCACAAGAAAAGTCACAAAGATTTGTGAAGTGTATTTGGGGGATATGGGTGAGGTTTGTCTTCGGACATTATATGAGTTTGCTGAAACGGAGGCAGAAACAGAGGCTGACAAAGAGCATGTGTCAGGGAAGCTACAGTTTGTTAATTGTTTGAAACATACGCAAAAGCTTACCAATGCAGGGTTGATGGAGGTGTATAAGGACGCGGAAGCTAAGACGGTCAATTTATCAAATTGAGAAGAATTGGTATATTTTGGAATTTGTTAAGCTGTTTTTTGTTGTTTGGATTGTTTGTTATCTTTGGTTTGGTTCCTTGCTTGGTATCATTTGCGCTTTGCCATTTGCGTTGTATTGTTTTCGGCAGGACAAGCAACAATATCTTAATAAGCTAATCGGTAGAACCAGAGTTGAGTTTAAGGATTTTCTTGTATTGCTTTCCGGTAATCTGACATCGGGTTATGCCTTAGAGGGAGCTTTTTGTCAGACCTACAACGATATGAAAAAGCAATATGGCGATACATTTCTTATTAAAACAGGAATCGAAAAATGTATCAACGGAGTGCAGATTAATCAGGGGCTCGAGAAGCTGTTTGAAGAGTTTGCTGAATCCGTCGGGATTGAGGAAATAGCAGATTGCGCAAAGCTTTTATCATTATCCAAACAATATGGCGGGAATATGATATCGATGATTAAAAGGGTAGCTGATAACATTGCAAATCGGCTGTCCGTAGAGCAGGAGATTGAGACGATGGAAGCGCAAAAAAAGCTGGAAGGAAAAATCATGCTTGTTGCGCCTTTTGCAATCGTGGCATACATGCGACTTACGAATCCCGGTTATCTTGATCTTTTGTATAATACGATATTTGGACATTTTGTTATGGGTATTACATTAATCATAATTGTTCTGGTAGGTATTTGGATGAATCGAATACTTAAAATTAAGTAATCGTGCAGAGAGGAGGTTTTTGATTATGTTTTTTGTGAATTGTGTAATTCTTTTGATTTACCTGATGCTTGCAATCATCAGCAGAAAACATTTTAGTAAATACAAGGATAAGCAGGTAAAGGGGGGCTTTGTTGCGGTTGTTTTTTTGTCAATGGGGAAAACGATATACCGGATTGTCAACAAATACATATCTATGGACCGAATCAAAAACCGGCTTAGAAAAATCCAGGTTGTTTCAAAGGAAACGTTGCAAAATCTGGCGGAAGAGTATGTAGTCAAGAACGCGGCTACAGCACTTTTTGTCATGTTTATCTGCTCGGCAATATCTTTGTCAGTGTGCATTCTATATGATATGCGGGCAGAAGATGCATCAAATATTATAGAAAGAGAGGATTATTCGGGTGATGCAATAAAACATGATATTTATTTGACTGTTGATGGACAGACATCGGTATATGAATTGGAGGTTATGCCAACTGAATACACAGAACAGCAATTTTTGCAGGAGGCACAAAATGTCAACGAATGGTTGTCGACGGAAATTCTAGGAAACAATTCGTCTGCAGATTGTATAACGGAAGATTTGAATCTGCCTGAAAAGGACAAAACAAATTGCTTTGATATTATGTGGAAATCTGATAATCCGGAGCTTGTGACATCCTATGGAAAAGTAGAGTGGGATTTGCTTACGGAGGATGTTGTCGTTGTTATGTCGGCGACGATTACTTATTTGGATTATTCTGTGGATTATGATTATCCACTTTATATTCGCGCATATTTGAGCGAAGAGGATAAGAAATTATCGATGGTGCAGACAGTGTTAAAAGAGATTGAAGGACGTGACAGGACACAATCCCAAATTGTCCTTCCGAGTGAGAACCAAAATGTCAAGATAACTTTACCTGCAAACAAACAGAAAGCTTCCTATAAGTGGATATTTCTTGGGGCACTATTAGGTGTTGTGGTTGTTGTTTTGCAGCGATACCAGTTGGAGCAATCTGTAAAAAAACGTGACAATGAATTAAATGTCATGTATTCGGGTTTTGTCAGTCGCATTTGTATGTTGCTTGGGACGGGGCTTACTTTAAGGGGCGCCATGGAACGGATTGCGTACGAAATGAATGGTCATTCCACGCTCAAGCAGGAACTGCTTTATATGGTTCACGAACAAAAAATGGGAAGGGATGAGGCAGCTACATACGAATCGTTTGCAACGCGTATTGGCTTACCCATTTATGCCAGACTTATGAATCATATCAATCAGAACTTACGAGTTGGAACACAGAACTTAATACATGTTTTGGAGGAGGAGGTAGGTA
>CALYVE010000069.1 GCA_945492935.1 uncultured Lachnospiraceae bacterium | reverse complement strand
TCGATCAGTATCATAAATAATCTCCCTTATATAGATAAGCTAATTCTTGCGGAATTCTTCCAGCTCCAAACCTTCGTTATGCTCCAACAATAAACGTATCGACCATTCGTTTGCAAATAAAAGCAACGGATTATCTTTCATATCTTTAACCTTCTTACAGTCACTAATTCGTTTTAGTTTGTTAAGATCTGTACTTGGATCCTTTACCCAACGAATATAATTATATGGCAATGGTTCTAAGCGAACATCGCAACCATATTCATTTTCCAAACGATATTTGAGAACATCAAACTGTAAAACACCTACCACACCAACGATGATTTCAGAAAGTCCCAATGTATAATCCTGAAAAATCTGGATTGCACCTTCCTGCGCAAGCTGTGTAACACCCTTATTAAACTGCTTACGTTTCATCGAATCGAGCTGAACAACACGGCAAAAATGCTCCGGTGCAAATGTAGGAATCCCTTCATAAGCAAACTTCTTACCCGGCGCACAAAGTGTATCACCGATTGAAAAAATACCGGGGTCAAATACACCTATGACATCACCCGCATATGCTTCATCAATAACCTTCCGCTCCTGTGCCATAATTTGTTGTGGCTGCGAAAGCTTAAGCTTACGTCCACTCTGAACATGGTATACATCCTTAGATGCATCAAACTTGCCGGATGAAATTCTCATAAATGCAATACGATCATGATGTGCCTTATTCATATTCGCCTGAATCTTGAAAATAAAACCTGAGAAAGGCTCCGTTACAGGATCGATAAGGCCTGCATCTGACATTCTGGCAAGCGGCTTCTTTGTCATCCTAAGGAAATGCTCCAAAAATGTCTGAACACCAAAGGTTGTAAGTGCAGAGCCAAAGAAAACCGGAGATAATTCTCCCTTGTCTACCGACTCCTGATCAAACGCATCGCTTGCGCCGTCCAACAGCTCAATCTCATCATGAAGCTTCAGAAACAATTCTTCACCAACTAATTCTTTAAGTTTTGGATCATCCACTTCATATTCCGTCTCTTCTGCACTTTTTGCCCCACCGACCGATACAGCCTGAAATGTAGTAACCTTCTTTGTATTACGATCATATACACCCTTAAATCGTTTTCCCTCGCCGATTGGCCAGTTAATCGGGCATGTATGGATACCGAGGACATTTTCTATTTCGTCCAAAAGTTCAAAGGAATCTCTTGCCTCTAAATCCATTTTGTTAATGAATGTAAAAATAGGAATATGGCGCATCACACAAACCTTAAACAATTTGATGGTCTGCGCCTCAACACCTTTCGAAGCGTCAATTACCATGACAGCTGAATCAGCAGCCATCAATGTACGGTAAGTATCCTCCGAGAAATCTTGATGTCCCGGAGTATCCAGAATATTGATACAATAATCATCATAATGAAACTGAAGAACAGAAGAAGTAACCGAAATACCTCTTTCTTTTTCGATTTCCATCCAATCTGACACAGCATATTTCGAATTTGCCTTTCCCTTAACCGATCCGGCTGTATTGATTGCTCCGCCATATAAAAGCAATTTCTCGGTCAATGTCGTTTTACCGGCATCCGGATGCGAAATAATCGCAAAGGTCCTTCTTTTTTCTATTTCCTGTTTATATTCTTCTGCCATGTCATCCTCCAAAAACGCTTCGCACAAACAAAAAATAATTGTGCATAATTAACTTTATTATATATGATTACGACAGTTTTCTCAATAGATATTGATTAGTATTTTACAAAAAATTTGGACCAATTAACATATTTTGCTCTTTTGCATAATTAAGAAGCAACTTATTATTCATATTCATCGTACCAAATTGTTCACACGCGCAAACAACAGACTTACAATACTGTAGAATTTTCTTCGCTTCCATCATTTTCTCTTCACTTACGGGCTCAAAGGCACGTTCCAGAACAATAGAACTTGCCAGTGATTTCGCTACCGGTGTTTCGATATCATTTTCGTGAAGAACCCCTGCTGCAAACGGAATCTGTTTTCGCCAAAGCTTATGATATACAGAAATTCCAAAACCGCCTCCTGCAATCACAAAGATTTCCGGCGGATTTTTTACCGGTGGTAACTCCATAAGAGATCCTTCCACGTTATAGCTTCCCTGTTTTATATCATATAATTTCGAAATATAATCAGATGAATAAATATCCTCCGGTTCCCCGTACTGATCAACCTTACCGTCTTTTATACAAACAACAATGTCCGATATACGTTTTGCTAAATCAATTTCATGCAATGCCATAAGAATTGCCATATTTTTCTCTTTCGCCAAATGCTTCAGAATTTGAGCGAGTTCAAGTTTGTAGCGAATATCCAGAAATGAAGCCGGCTCATCCAAAACAAGAATTTCCGGTTCCTGACAAACGGCCTTTGCAAGCAACACACGTTGTTTTTGACCATCACTTAACTGTTCAAACAGACAATCCGCATAATCCTTCATATTTACCAATTCAAGGGCTTCCATGACCTTCCTGTGATCTTCATCAGAAAAAATCCCAAAGCTTCCGGTATAGGGATAACGGCCTTTCTCTACGATATCTTTGCATGTAAAGTATTCTCCCTGTACCCGACCGGTCAGTACAATCGACATTTTTTTTGCAAGTTCACGGTCGTTATATGTTTCAAGTTCCTTATTGTCAAGTACGCATGTACCGCCAAGCATAGAAAGCTGTCTAGTAAAACTCTTTAATATCGTTGATTTTCCAACACCATTTGGACCGATTAACGTCATAATTTCACCGCGTTTCAGGTGAAGATTAATATTTTGTACAATTTCATGCTTTCCATAGCCGACACGCATCTGTTCTGTTAATACATATTCCATAGTGCCCCTCCTATCCTCTTGTATGATTTGCCTTACGTTTGACAAGCATAATAATAACAATCGGAGCACCGAATATTGCTGTTACAGAGCTAATAGAAAGCTCAATTGGTGCAAATACCGTTCGTGCAATCATATCACAAATCAAACAAAAACAGGCTCCCCCCAGAAAACAGCCTGGCACAAGCACCATAGGCTTTGATGTTTTAAACATTACACGTATCAAATGTGGAACTGCTATTCCGACAAACGATATCGGACCTGCAAATGCCGTTACGCAGGCAGATAATATACCGGATAATAATATAATAGCTAACCGAAACCGTTTGATGTTTACTCCGAGATTTTTTGCATACTCTTCTCCAAGCTGATATGCATGCATTGGTTTTGACAGCAGAAATACACATATAATAGCGAGTGTTATAACAACAGCCATACAGCTCACATGACTCCATAACATCCCGGCAAAGCTTCCAAGCGACCAGTTATGTAAATTGACAATATTGGAATCTTCAGCAAAGGCAACTATAAAATCACAAATTGCGGAGCATATATAACCAATCATAACACCGCATACAACGAGCATTGACATATTCTTAACCTTGCCTGAAACAAGCAGCACAAAGCCCATCGAAACCATAGAGCCGATAAATGCCGACAAAACAAGCATACCGGAGCTCATCTGTACACCATTGCTGATAAAACAAATCATTGCCAGCGCAACTGTAAGCTTTGCTCCGGAAGAAATTCCGAGCACAAAGGGTCCTGCAATCGGATTTGAAAAAAAGATCTGCAATAAATATCCGGAAACTGTTAATGCGCCTCCTAAAAATATAGCAGCACAAATCCTTGGCATGCGAACATCCCAAATAATTCGATATACCACTATATTATCTTTATTACCACACAAAGCATTCCATACTTCTTTGAAGGAAATATTTGTACTGCCGACAGAAATACTTGATATGACTGAAACAAAAAGCAGTACAAGCAAAATAGCAAAGCACAAACCATATTTCTTATTTATGTTGTTTCCTTTTTTCATCATAGGGTCTCCCTGTTATTTTACTCGATGCAAATAAGTAAGTTCTTCGTCTGAAACATTCGGATTTTCAAGTATCTTATGAAAATCCATAATCATGTCCCCAATTCCGGTACTTTCCTGAAACATGTTTTTTCCTGTACACCACACATGTTTTTCTTTCACAGCCTTAAAATCTGCAAACAAAGGATTTTTATCAAGCAATTGTTGCATATCCGTAATATTTTCATCAATGGAGCTGTTATAAACCAAATAATCGACATCTCTTGCATTTGCATAGAAGGCTTCCATCTGAATTGTCATTGAAGACAAAGCATTTTCCTCTTCTGTTGCATCGTCAAAAGAAACAATATCTCCACCCGCTAATTGTATCATTTCAGAAACATAATCGCCCGATTTTTTGACACTTACACAACCATTATTTGTAACATAAAAAAACGCAATTTTTTTTTCGTATGCTGTATCCGAATCAATTTCATCTAACTTTTCTGTCTGACTGTCAAAATACGACTTTGCCACATCCATTTGATCAAACAGCAGCCCGTAAACCTTTATCCATTCCAGCCTTCCGAACGGATGTGTTTCATAGCTGGAGCGTTCAACCAAAACCGGAATTCCGACATTTTCTAACTGTTCCTTTATTTCCGGACTATGAAAAATCATCGTCGACTCGATTGCAATATCGCAGGCTCCGGCTATCAGTTTTTCAACATCCGGAGCGTTATACTTGCCTGCATATGTTATGATACCTTCATCAAAGGCTTCTTTTGCTGCCTCAATATACCAACCGTCACGATCTGTCCCGACAAAAGAAAGACAAGAAATACTGTCAATTTCCCGGATTAAATCCATAGCAGCGGTCGCCTGCAAATATCCATTGCGAATTGGCTGTTGTATCACAATTATGTCAGAGCCCAGATTGCTTGGGATACTATTGTTTTCAGGGACAATCAAATACTTTCCGCTATCGTATATTGTAAGAAGTACATACCCGCCTTCATAGTAATCAATTGCAAACTGCTCGGCATACTCCAGCATTTCGCTTCCCGTTTTTTGAAGCTTTGACCACTTGACTTCGGTACTATATTGTGTTGTATCTGTATTTTTTGTTGTGTCTTCTGATTCATTATCCGTTGATACAACATTCCCCTGTGAACAGGCACAGGGGAACATTATAGTAATCGAAAATACAATCAGTAATAATACTTTTTTTATCCTTTTCATTACTCTACCTTTGTTAGTGTTGTGGAATCAAAATAAAGTGTATACTCTACCTCATGCGGAGTGCTCATAGCTGTTGTATCAGCAATCACGGTCATTTTGTAGTCAAATGCATAAACAGGTATTTCAAACGTCGAATTACCTTCTGTATTAACAGGCAAATATTTCGTTTCATCTGCAATCATGTAATCATACTTATCACTGCTCCAGACAATCGTTGCAACTGCCATGCCATCAGAAAAAACAATTTTTGTCGGTGTTTCTACAGTCGCTTTTCCCGATCCTCCTTCCAGTGTCACTTCAATTGTATATTCTCCGTCTTCGCATGCTACAACTGTCATGTTTTGATTCGTGGCACCAATTGTTTCGGGATTTGATACACTGACCTTATGATCATACCAAACACCCTTCTTTCCAATCAAAGCAACATCAAATTCCTTGTCAAGATATGGAACCGGCACATCAAAGCTGTTTACCTCTTCTGAAGTTCCGTCCGCGTATGTTACTTCCTCCGGTGTAGGCTCAAGCAGTTTTGCACCTTCCTTTTGCGCATCCTCGGCCAGACCGTAATAAAGATTAACGATATTTTTTGAAGTAAGAACAATATGAACTGTCATCTTGCCATCTTCAACTGTAAGAAGCCCTTTGCCATTTTTTGAATCGTTCACATGGAACATGCCGCTATCTGTTTCAAAATCAACAACATATGTCCCATCCTCCAAACTACATGACGATACCTCCTCTGTCTTTGGTTCCTCAATGGTTGCATCAGATACAGATGCATCAGATACCGTTGCTTGTGTAACAATCGCTTCCGTTGCAGCAATTGTTGTACTCTCTTCTTTTTTTCCACATCCCGACATAGCTATAACAAGCATAGCCGATAAAACAAATAATGCTGTTTTTTTCTTCATTTCTTTTCCTTTTTCCATTCATCAATTTTATGTAGCAAAATAGCAATCTATTACTGAATACTGTCGATAGCCGCCTTTGTGTGTGCGATATAAAGATCTATCACCGCATCAATTCTTCCAAGACCTTCGATTTGACAATCAACACTTTCAAAATATCCTGATGCTTCAAACATACATTTCCATGAATCATCATCGTCACCGGCCATATCATTATTTGCATGATCTCCGGCTACAACCATAAGCGGACGCAGAATCACTTTCGTGTATCCGGCCGCCTTAACAGAAGCGATAACATTGTCACACAGTGTTTCCTCCGGTTCCCCTTCGACTGTCCCAATAAAAACATTCTCATATCCAAGCGTTTCCATCTGTGTACTCATCTGAGAATAGGAAACCTTTGCTGTATGACTTGTACCATGTCCTAAAAGAACAAATGCTACGCCATCCTCCTTTGCAATATCGAGACTTTCATAGCCTGCATCCTGGTAAGCTTCTTCAACAACAGCCTTTGCAACGCCTTCTTTATCTGCATTGATTATCGTTGCATCATTGCCAACCTCTCCAAGCAAAGGCTCCGCAATTACAACATTTTCAAATTGATCCCTATAATTATCAACTTCCTCAGCGAGTTCATCATATTCAGCGCCATGCATAAGATGCGTTGGCAAAATCACAAGATTTTTTACTCCGTTCGCAACGGCGCGATCCAAGGCCTGCTTGACATTATCAATCTTTTCATCATCTCTTGCCTGCACATGGTTTATGATAATTTGTGCCGTAAATGCTCTCCGTACAGACCATTCCGGATAGGCCGCCTGTATTTTCTTCTCAATGCCACTAATATCTTGGACGCGGCTATCATTAAAGGATGTGCCAAAGCTTACTACAAGAATTTCATTCTCACCGATTTCATCCGCATTTAATGGATCATCCTTTGATGCATCTCCTGTATCTCTGCCAAAATAATCAGCATCCGCATATTCACCTTCTACAAGAGCTTTCTGCTCATCTGTAAGAGCATCCCATGCTTCCTTTGCAGCCGTGCACTGTGCATCTGTCTCGTCTGTTCTTGTCTGAACATAAATCGCATCAATCAATGCTGCAACGTAATCAGCCTTTTCCTGATTAGACATTTCTTCTGTAGAAGCATCTGATACCGTATTTTCCGCCTCGGTATTTACCTCTACTGTTGTTCGTGTTTCCGTTGTTTTTTCCTTCTTTTCCTTTCCGCAGCCGACGAACAATGCTGCAGTCAAGCACGCGCCTACTAAAAAATAGACTTTTTCCTTTTTCTTTTTCATTCTTTCTTCCTCCTGAAATAAAATCCGCAACTTGCGGTTTCGAATCAAAAGAATGTACAGAAAAAAATCCGCCAGTGAAATCATACCTGACGGAGTAACAGCCATAATACCGTGCGTATTATGGATACGGTACGATCAATGCCTCGTGATCCGGAATCTGTTATTCCTGTACCAATAGCCGGCAGGTTTCCTGGCTCGCATATCAACATATAGACCAGCCTTCCCGGCAAATCGCCAGTGACTGTGTACTCTGGGATAATCCCCGGGCAGTACACCTTGATCTATACTCCTTGCTTACAGTGACGAGATCGCACAGGTTTTGCACCTGTTTCCCTTTTAACCATTAGCATGATGTCAAAATAACAAGATTTTCACACATGTAACGGCACCGTCTATTATGATTCAAACATTGTTAATACTAGCACAGAACAAACAAAATGACAAGGTCAATCTAATAACGATTAAACCTTGTCATCCAGTTTTTATATCTTACTTATCTGTAATCTCTGCATGGAATGCCTGCAATGATTTAACCTGAAGTGCATCAGCACCCTTCACTGCATGAATACCTTCGATTGTAGCCTTTGCTGCCATCATAGTTGTCATATAAGGAATACGATTCTTGATTGCTGCCTTACGGATGTAACTGTCATCCTGTGCTTCCTTCTGACCTATTGGAGTATTT
>CALYVE010000068.1 GCA_945492935.1 uncultured Lachnospiraceae bacterium | reverse complement strand
TCTCCGCCTAATTTCGCATTATCACTCGAGAAAACTTCCTCCGAGTTACCACCGGATGGTGTTGCCTGCTTATATGCCTTATGTGCGATTGGTGTAAAATTGCATATTACAACTAATGTATCTTCTTTCTTTTTGCCCATGCGAATGTAAGAAAGCAAGCTTGCATTTGCATTGTTTGGATTAATCCACTGAAAGCCCTCCGGCTTATTATCAAGTTCGTACAATGCCGGCTGGTTTGCATACAAAGCATTAAGTTCTTTAACATAATTTTGCATGTATACATGTGCATCAAATTCAAATAATGACCAGTCAATTTCAGCAGCTTCATTAAATTCAGAAAACTGTGCAATCTCTTGTCCCATAAACAAAAGCTTTTTGCCGGGATGCGTCATCATAAATCCGTATGCCACTCGTAAATTCGAGAACTTATCCTCATATCCACCGGGCATTTTTGTGATCATAGAACCTTTTTCATGAACAACCTCATCATGAGAAAGTACTAAAACAAAATCTTCGCTATAGGCATATACCATACTAAAGGTAAGCTCATTATGATGATATTTGCGATACAAAGGATCCAGCTTCATATAACCCAGGAAGTCATTCATCCATCCCATATTCCACTTGAAATCAAATCCAAGACCACCTTCTTCCACAGAGTGTGTCATCATTGGCCAGGCTGTTGATTCTTCTGCAATCATAAGAACGCTCGGAAACTTCTCGTGCATCTTTTGATTGACTTCTTTTATAAATGCGATAGCTTCAAGATTTTCATTTCCGCCATAAATATTCGGTATCCATGCACCATTATCACGGCCATAATCGAGATAAAGCATAGAAGCAACCGCATCCATACGAATACCATCTACATGATATTTATCTGCCCAATACAATGCATTTGCAACAAGGAAGTTGCGAACCTCATTACGACCATAATTATAGATGTATGTACCCCAGTGCGGATGTTCACCACGTCTTGGATCCTCATGTTCGTAAAGTGCTGTACCATCAAATCTGGCTAAACCATGCTCGTCCTTAGGAAAATGAGCCGGTACCCAGTCAATAATTACACCAATACCTTGCTGATGAAGATAATCAACAAAATACATAAAATCTGCAGGAGTACCATATCTTGATGTCGGTGCATAATAACCTGTAACCTGATAGCCCCAGGAAGGATCATACGGATGCTCCATAACAGGCATAAGCTCGACATAATTATAATTCATTTCTTTCAGATAGGCAGCAAGCTGTGTTGCGATTTCTCTATAATTCAAAAACTCTCTGCCATCCGTCGGACGTTTCCATGCGCCCATATGCATTTCGTAAATCGCTACCGGGGATTCCTTAACATTTTTGCTTTCGCGCTCCTTCATCCAATTCTTATCCTTCCAATTGTATGACAGGTCGCATATCATGGAAGCGTTTGCAGGACGAACTTCACTGCTAAATGCATAAGGATCACTCTTCATATATGTCTCACCGGACTTTGCGCATATTTCGTATTTATAGATTTCACCAATTAAATCACCGGGGATAAAGATTTCAAAAATACCCGAGTAATCAATCTTACGCATTGGATTTCTGCGTCCATCCCAATTGTTGAAATTGCCGACAACGGAAACTCGTTCTGCATTTGGTGCCCAGACAGCAAATGCTACACCCTTTATTCCATCCATAGTCATTGGATGAGCACCCATCTTTTCGTATATTTCATAATGGATACCCTCATTAAACAAGCTGACATCGATAGGATCAATAACAGGTTCAAACACATATGGATCTATATATGTTTTTTCTGTTCCATCATCGAATTTTACACTTAATTTATAATCAAAACGTTCCTTATCTTTGATCACAACCGAGAAGAAACCTTCTACTCTCTCACTCACTAATGTATATTTCTTTTTTGTAGCTACGTCAATTGCAGATACAACCTTGGCACCCGGCAAATAGGCATTAATATACACATCTTCCAGACACTCATGCATACCTAAAATATGATGTGGATTGTTATGCCTTCCTTGTACAAGTGCATCGACTTCCATCCAGTTGATTGCAAATATCTCTTTTCTTTGGGCCATAGTGTAGGACCCCCTTTCCTACAATTTGTGAATAAATATTCCACTTCTAAGCTTTGGTTCAAACCATGTAGACTTTGGCGGCATAAGTAAGCCCGCATCTGCCACATCAAATAATTCTTCAATTGATGTCGGAAACATCGAAAATGCTAGCTTCATATCTAAATTTGCACGTTTCTCCAACTCTTTTAATCCTCTGATTCCACCAACAAAATCAATTCGATTATCTGTTCTCGGATCCAAAATACCAAGAATTGGTGCAAGCAGGTTATCCTGTAGCACAGAAACGTCAAGTCCTTTGACCGGATCATCTGACAAAATGTCTTCCTTCGCTGTAAGCTTATACCACTTTCCATCCATGTACATACCAAACGTAGACTTCTTCTCCGGCTGATATGCACAATCAACAGCTTCGACGGTGAAGCTTTCAGATATCTTGCTTAAGAATGTATCCTTATCATATCCATTCAAATCACGAACAACACGATTATATGGTAAAATCTTTAATTGATTGTGTGGAAACAAAACAGAAAGAAAATAATTAAATTCTTCATCACCATTATATTTCACTGCTTCGTTTCTGCGTTTAAGACCTACTTTGACAGCCGATGCAGCGCGGTGATGTCCATCAGCAATATAAATCTGATCGAGATTCGCAAAGCTATCGCGAATCGTCGCAATATCCTCTACACAAGAAATACACCATACCGTATGTCTTATTCCATCTTCAGAAACAAAATCATAGGTTGGTGTATCTTTCTTTATACGCGCAACGACAGCGTCAATAGCTGCCTGTGCACGATACGCCAAAAAGATTGGTCCAGTCTGCGCATTGCACGTATCTACATGCGTAATTCTGTCCAATTCCTTTTCGGCTCTTGTATTCTCATGTTTTTTGATGACATTATTCTCATAATCAGAAATAGAAGCACATGCAACAATACCTGTTTGCGCACGTCCATCCATAACAAGCTCATATATATAATACATATCCTCTGTATCATGAATATACTCGCCTCTCGCAATCATTTCATCTAATAACTCTTTTGCCTTTGCGTAAACGCACGGATCATACGTACTTACACTGTCGTCAAACTGAGTCTCTGCACGATCAATTCTTAAAAAAGAAAGTGGATGCGTTGCTACAACCTCTTTCGCCTCAGCGCGATTATACACATCATAAGGAAGTGCTGCCACATCACTTACAATGTCAGTTCTTGGTCTGTATGCTGAAAATGATTTTATCGTTGCCATCTTATTCTCCTAATATTATATTGTGTTATACTTATCCTCTGATTGCCTTTACTGCAGCATCCATCGATGATTTGTATTCTTCTTCTGTAGAATTGTGGAATACAAATAACTCAGGGATATTTCTTGGGCGGTGGAAATTCTGCGAAGCAGAATACTCCTCCCAGTGCTCAAGCTTCCATTTATCACGGTCGGAACCTCTCTTAATCATTCTCTGGTGACATACCTCAATGTCTGTGTGTACCCAGACAACAAAAAGTTCCGCACCCTTTTCGGCAAGCTTTGCTCGTAAGTTATCAAGATATTCATTATCACGAATCTCAGATGTAAATGGTGCATTAACAAGTACGGTATCATTGTACTCAAGTGCCTCAAATGCCAAATCAAGAATCGCATAATATTCGTAGTCTCTAATCTCTCTCTGGAAGAAATCGGAAGATCTATTATACTCTTCGCCTGCTACCACAAAAATCTGCTTTGATAATACAATCAATGTGTCCTTATCTAAATATACGCAATTAGGTAACGCCTTTGCAAGCTTCTTAGAAATAAATGTCTTTCCGCATGCAGGTGGCGAAGTGACTAATACTAATTTCTTCATAGTAATATGGCCTCCTAGTTCCATAATTGTTCAACATTAATAGCTATCTTATCACAAAAAAATTGCTATCACAAGTTTTTCATACATAAATTGCTTACATTTTGCGAATTATTTCTTTGTGATATATCCCTGTGCTTTCAAAAGCTCAGCACAAAGAACCGCACCGCCTGCAGCACCTCTTACAGTATTGTGTGACAAACCAACAAATTTCCAATCATAAATGGAATCCTCGCGGATACGTCCTACACTGATACCCATACCATTTTCAAAATCAACATCTAAGCTAACCTGTGGTCTGTTATCTTCCTCCATGTACTGGATGAACTGCTTTGGTGCACTCGGAAGGCCAATTTCCTGTGGAACACCCTTGAACTCTACAAGTTTCTGAATTAACTGCTCTTTTGTAGGCTGTTTTCGGAATTTAACAAAGACAGCTGCTGTATGACCATTTAATACAGGAACTCTGATACACTGACATGTAATCTTTGGCTCACTTGCCGGTACAATTACACCATCTTTGATTTCTCCCCAAATTCTAAGAGGCTCCTTCTCAGATTTCTCTTCCTCTCCACCGATGAAAGGAATGATATTTCCTACCATCTCAGGCCAATCCTTGAAATTTTTTCCGGCACCTGAAATTGCCTGATAGGTTGTTGCTACAACTTCATATGGCTCAAACTCTTTCCAAGCGGTAAGTACAGGTGCATAAGACTGAATCGAACAATTCGGTTTTACTGCAACGAATCCTCTTGTTGTACCAAGTCTCTTTTTCTGGAATTCAATAACCTTCATATGCTCTGCATTGATTTCCGGTACTACCATCGGAACATCCGGTGTCCATCGATGTGCGCTATTATTGGAAACAACCGGTGTTTCAGTCTTTGCATAAGCCTCTTCAATTGCTTTTATTTCTTCCTTCGACATATCAACGGCACTGAAGACAAAATCAACGGTAGCTGCAACTGTTTCCACTTCATTTACATTGTAAACTACAAGCTTCTTCACAGCCTCCGGCATTGGTGTATCCATTTTCCAACGATCTCCTACCGCTTCTTCGTAGGTCTTACCGGCACTTCTTGGGCTTGCTGCAATTGTTGTTACCTCAAACCATGGATGATTCTCAAGCAAAGAAATAAAACGCTGACCAACCATACCTGTACCGCCTAATATACCGACCTTTAACTTATCACTCATCTTCTTATCCTCACTTTCAATGTCGACTTCAATAAATTATTTAATAACACGTACCTTCACAACGCCATCAATTGACTTAATAGCATTTGCAATGGAATCATCAGCAACTTCAGCTACATCTAAGATAGTATATGCCCAATCGCCTCTTGATTTACTTACCATATCAGATACATTAATTCCCTTTTCAGCAAAAACGCCTGTAAAACGTGTCAACATATTTGGAATATTCTTATGACAAACTGTCACACGACAAGCAGACTGACATACGCCTGCATCACAAGCCGGATAGTTCACTGAATTCTTGATATTACCATTTTCTACATAATCCATAATCTGCTTAACTGCCATAATTGCACAGTTATCTTCAGATTCCTCTGTTGATGCACCAAGGTGTGGCAGCGTAATTACATTGTCTACGCCGGCAATCTTCGCATTTGGAAAATCTGTAACATATTTTGCAACCTTTCCTGATGCAAGAGCTTCCATCATATCATCATCATTTACAAGAATATCTCTTGCAAAATTCAAAATCTTAACACCGTCCTTCATAAGAGCGAAGGCATCCTTATTAATCATACCCTTTGTAGAATCAAGCGCAGGAACATGAACGGTAATGTAGTCACATTCTCTGTAAATATCCTCTACGTTAGTAATATGCTTAACATGGCTTGAAAGTCTCCAAGCTGCATCTACAGATACATATGGATCATAACCATATACTTCCATACCAAGGCGATAAGCAATGTTTGCAACCTTAGCACCGATAGCACCAAGACCGATTACACCAAGCTTCTTGCCAAGAATTTCGTTACCGGCATACTTCGACTTCTGTTTTTCTACAGCCTTGCCAATATTCTCATCCGAAGCATTTTCCTTTACCCAGTTATAGCCACCCATCAAATCTCTTGATGCAAGTAACATACCGGCAATTACAAGCTCCTTAACACCATTTGCATTAGCGCCCGGTGTGTTGAATACAACAATACCCTTCTCTGCACACTTGTCAAGCGGAATATTATTTACGCCGGCTCCTGCTCTTGCAACAGCAATCAAATGATCGGAAAGCTCCAAATCATGCATAGCGGCACTACGAACAAGCACCGCATCAGCTGCTGCGAAATCTTCTGTCTTCTCATACTTATCTGTAAATAAATCCATACCACATGCAGCGATTGGATTCAAGCAATTAATCTTTGTCATTTCCTTCACTCCTATATACGATCGTAATTATTATGAATTTGCTTCCTCAAAATCCTTCATGAACTGTACAAGCTTCTCAACGCCCTCAATTGGCATAGCATTGTAGATGGATGCACGCATACCGCCAACGGTTCTGTGACCCTTGAGGTTAACGAAGCCGGCTGCTGTTGCTTCCTTAACAAACTTCGCATCCAATTCATCGTTACCCGTTACAAATGGTACGTTCATAAGCGAACGATCCTTCTTCTCAACCGTTCCTCTGAACATCTTTGATGAATCGAGGAAATCATAAAGAATGGCTGCTTTCTTCTCATTATGAGCCTTCATTGCTGTAAGGCCGCCCATTTCCTTAACCCACTTAAATACAAGACCACATACGTAAATTCCATAGCATGGAGGTGTATTATAAAGAGAATCATTATCAGCCTGTGTCTTGTACTTTAACATAGTCGGAACAAACTCCGGAAGATCATCACGAATAAGATCCTCACGAATAATTACAACTACAACTCCTGCAGGACCAACGTTCTTCTGAACACCAAAGTAAATCATACCATAGTCGGAAACATTAACCGGCTGTGAAAGAATATCAGATGACATATCAGCAACAAGAATTTTGCCCTTTGTATTAGGAAGCTCCTTAAATGCTGTACCATAAATTGTATTGTTATGACAAATGTAAACGTAATCTGCATCTTCATCAATCGGAAGATCAGAACAATCCGGAATGTATGAGAATGTCTTATCAGCAGATGAAGCAACTGCATTTGCTTTACCATACTTTTTTGCTTCCTCATATGCCTTCTTAGCCCACTGACCTGTGATAATGTAATCAGCTACACCATTTTTCATAAGGTTCATAGGAACTGCAGCAAACTGCTGTGACGCACCGCCCTGAAGGAATAATACCTTATAGTTATCCGGAATCTCCATCAAATCTCTAAGATCCTGCTCCGCTTCCTTTATGATATTATCATAAACCTTTGAACGGTGGCTCATCTCCATTACACTCATGCCGGATCCCTTGTAGTCCATCATATCTTCTGCACACTGCTTTAATACTGCCTCCGGTAATACAGATGGTCCTGCTGAAAAATTAAATACTCTTGCCATTTTTGAATCCTCCTAAATTTATTTCTCTTTTTTTGCCAAATCTAAGTCATCGAAACAGGTTTCAAGTGCTGCGCCGGCTGCTACCATTGGCCAAACCTTATCGTCTTCGCCAATCATACAATCAATTACAACCGGACCATTTGCCTTAACAGCCTTCTTCATAGCATCTTCAAACTCGGCTAATGTTGTAACACGGATGCCGGTTGCACCTAAGCCTTCTGCAACCTTAACAAAATCAACACTATCATTTAATACCGTATTAGAATATCGCTTGTCATAGAACAATGTCTGCCACTGTCTAACCATACCTAATACATGATTGTTAATTACGACCTGAATAATCGGAATGTTATATCTTGCTGCTGTTGCGATTTCATTCATATTCATACGGAAGCATCCATCGCCTGCAATATTAACTGTAATATTCTCCGGAACACCTACCTTAGCGCCGATACAAGCCCCTACACCGAATCCCATCGTACCAAGTCCGCCGGATGAAAGGAACTGTCTTGGGCGAGAATAGCTGAAATACTGTGCTGCCCACATCTGATGCTGTCCTACGTCGGTTGT
>CALYVE010000067.1 GCA_945492935.1 uncultured Lachnospiraceae bacterium | reverse complement strand
ATATTATTCTTTTTGTTAATAACAAGGTACGTTTTGAAAGAATCTCAAGATGTAATACATTCACATCAAAGGCGATTGCAAGCCAGTGCTTCTCGGGTGATTATGAGTTATTCATCGGCATTTGCGGTGATGCGAATTTGCAGATTGGTTCTGCTTATGCCAAGGAAGAATTTGAGAAGATTGATGAAGATTGTCTGGATTCTGTATGCGAATTGATTAATGTATGTAATGGTTTGTTTGCATCAAAGCTTAGCCAGGAGGATATTCAGATTGATATGTTACCTCCGAACATGTATACAGAGGTTACTACTGTGAGTTCAGATGGTATGATGTTCTCGTTACCTTGCTTTGTTAAGGGACAGAGAGCGGACATTGTGATTTGTATGGAAACAAAATGGAGCATTAGCTAAAACACAGGAGGGTACTTTTTTATGGCAAACATATTGATAGTAGATGATTCTCGTACATCAAGAAGAATTTTACGTAGTATTTTGGAAGAAGATGGTCATGTGATTGTCGGAGAAGCTACAAATGGTCAGGAGGGATTTGAACAATATATGTCTCTCAAGCCGGATATTGTTACAATGGATATTACAATGCCGGTTATGACAGGTGTTGAAGCTTTGAAGAAGATTATCGAAGCAGACAGCAATGCAAAGGTTGTTATGGTTTCTGCAGCAGGACAGCAGCATAATATGTTAGAGGCTGTTCAAAGTGGTGCGGCAGATTTCATTTCTAAGCCATTTGATGTTGATACGATTAAGAATATGGTTAAGAAAATCGTTGGATAAAGGATTCCACAGAAAAGCCACTCGTAAGGGAGTGGCTTTTCGTGTGATATATAGTAAGAGTTATTGAGGATAATATTTATGATTGAAACAGTAGTATCGGTTGATTTGATGGTTGAGGAGGAGCTCAAGGTCAAAAAAAACCGACTTGCACCGGATTTTCCGAATGGTAATGAAAAACGAATTTGTATCGTTTCCGGATTGTATGGAGACGAACTTCAGGGTCAATACATTTGCTATGAGGTAATTCGGAGAATTAAAAGCAATTATGATAAATTAAAAGGGATTGTTGATGTATACCCGAGTGTTAATGTTATGGGTCTTGATTCAAGAACAAGAGAGATTCCGGGTTCGGGTATGGATATGAATACGTTGTTTCCGGGGTCGAAATCCGGTGCACTTGGTGAATATACGGCATCTTGTATTTTTGGTGATATTTGTGGAGCTGATGTTTGTATTGACTTGCACGCAAGTAATGTTTATATTCATGAAGTACCACAGGTACGTATGAATGATGACTGTGTTGATAAGGTTATGCCATTTGCAAAGCATATGAATGTTGATATGGTATGGATTCATCCAAGTACATCTGTACAGAATGGCAGTCTTGCATATTCGTTAAATAATGCCGGTGTTGCATCGATGGTAATTGAATCCGGTGTTGCCTTTCGTATTCAAAAACAATACTGTGAACAGATTGTTGACGGCTTGTTTTCTCTTATGAAATATATGGGTATTTGGGATGGCGATGCTGTGGATGCGAAGGAAGGCATTGTGACGGATGATTCCCGCATTTCCTATATCAATGCCGAAAGCAGTGGCATATTTATCCCGGATGTTTCGGTATATGATACCGTTACTAAAGGAACTCAGATCGGAACAATTGTCAATGTACTTACAGGTTCAGTGGAAGAAGTTGTCTGTGCAAACAACGATGGTATGATTTGTTCATTAAGAGATTATCCGGTGATTGAAGAGGGCTCGTTACTTGCCAGAATTGTGGGGGATATCAATCATGAATAAAGAAGTTATTTTTTCTATGAATACTGCTTTTCGAGGTGAGTATACGCTGCATGGTTATTCCTTTGGCGAGGGCGATAAGGCTGCATGTATTGTCGGAGCGATGCGTGGTAATGAATACCAGCAGTTGTATATTTGTTCCCTGCTTGCAAAAAAGCTGAGTGAGCTTGAGGCACAGGGCAATATTTCCGCTCAAAAAGAAATTTTGCTCATTCCAACACTGAATTACAGTTCTATGAATGCAAAGAAAACAAAATGGATTGCAGATGATTCTGATATCAATCGTTCATTTCCGGGCAATCCGCACGGAACAGCGACAAGTCGTATTGCAGCGGCGCTTTTACAGCGAATCAAGGATTATTCGTATGGAGTTCAGTTTGCAAGTTTTTATTTGCAGGGCGAATCCATTCCGCATGTTCGTATGATGGAGACCGGAAAAGAGAGTGTAAGTCTTGCGAATTTATTTGGTATGCCATATGTGCTTACGGGCATGAATCGGGCATTTGATACTGTTACATTAAATTACAATTGGCAGGAGCTTGGCACACAGGCTTTTTCAATCTATTCAGCAACAACAGAGACAATTGATGATGAAAGTGCTATGATGGCTGTATCTTCGGTCTTGCGTTTTTTGACAAGAATGGGTATTATCAAGTATGATTGTCATGGTGGATATATTTCTACGACATTAAGAGAGCAGGAGCTTGTTTCAATACGAGCGGAAGAGGCCGGTTTTTTCCGTAAATTAGTTGGCGTTGACCGGGAGGTTAAACGCGGTGAAGTATTAGCAGAAATTATTAATCCAATGGATGGAACGGTGAAGGCTTCAATTTTGGCTCCGACAGATGGTATTGTATTTTTCTGTCAGGATGCGCCGATGGTGTTCCAGAATACAGTCATTTATAAGATGATTCGTAGAATGCACCATTAACACATAAGCTAAGAACATCTGTATTTTAATACAGATTGTCTATATAAGGAGGTCAATTATGAGTAAGGTAAGAAGAATCTACGTTGAGAAGAAGGCAGATTATGCTGTAAAGGCAACAGAGTTGAAGCAGCAGTTCAAGGATTATCTCGGCGTAAAGGTTGATGATGTAAGAGTTCTTGTACGTTACGATATGGAAGGCGTATCAGATGACACTTACAGCAAGGCGAAGGTGACAGTTTTCTCTGAACCGCCAATTGACATTGTTTATGAAGAGACACTTCCTATGGACGCGAATGAAATCGCATTCTCACAGGAATTTCTTCCGGGCCAGTTCGATCAGAGAGCAGATTCTGCGGAGCAGTGTGTAAAGCTTTTGAACGAAGAGGAAAATCCGGTTATAAAATCAGCAACGACTTACGTTATTGCGGGCACAGTTACACCAAATCAGATTGAGGCAATAAAGAATTACGTTGTGAATCCTGTAGATTCACGTATTACAGATGAATCAAAGCCTGATACATTAGTATCCGTTTACGATGAGCCTGCAGATGTAATTATTTTTGATGGATTTAAGGACATGCCGGAGGCAGACTTAAAGAAATTATATGATTCTCTCGGTCTTGCAATGACATTCCAGGATTTCTTACATATTCAGAATTACTTCAACAAGGATGAACAAAGAGATCCATCTATGACAGAAATTCGTGTTCTTGATACATATTGGTCCGATCACTGTAGACATACGACCTTCTCTACAGAACTTACCGATGTAAGCTTTGATCAAGGATATTACAGCAAGCTGTTAAGTGATACATATGATCGATATATCGAAGCAACAAAAACGATGTATGCAGGACGGGATGATAAGTTTGTTTGTCTTATGGATCTTGCACTTATGGCAATGAAGGAGCTTCGTAAAGCAGGCAAGCTTGAGGATATGGAAGTTTCAGATGAGATTAATGCCTGTTCCATTGTTGTTCCGGTAACAATTGATGGTGTTGAGGAAGAGTGGCTTGTAAGCTTTAAGAACGAAACGCATAACCACCCGACGGAAATCGAACCATTTGGTGGTGCGGCAACTTGTCTTGGCGGTGCTATCCGTGATCCGCTTTCAGGTCGTTCTTATGTATATCAGGCTATGCGCGTAACCGGTGCTGCGGATCCTACAGTTTCACTGAAGGATACTATGAAGGGTAAGCTGCCACAGCGAAAGATTGTTAAGGTAGCTGCACAGGGTTATAGTTCATATGGTAATCAGATCGGTCTTGCGACAGGTCATGTAAATGAAGTTTATCATCCGAATTATGTTGCAAAACGTATGGAGATAGGTGCTGTTATGGGTGCAGCTCCGAGACGTTGCGTAAAGCGTATGACATCCGATCCGGGAGATATTATTATCTTGCTTGGCGGTCGTACAGGACGTGACGGTTGTGGTGGTGCAACCGGCTCTTCTAAGGCACACACAGAAAGTTCTATTGATACATGCGGTGCGGAGGTTCAAAAGGGTAATGCTCCTACAGAGCGTAAGATTCAGCGTTTGTTCCGCAGAGAAGAGGTTGCTTCCCTTATCAAGAAATGTAATGATTTTGGTGCAGGCGGTGTCTCTGTTGCAATCGGTGAGCTGGCAGACGGTCTTCGTGTAGATCTTGATAAGGTACCAAAGAAGTATGCTGGTTTGGATGGTACAGAGCTTGCTATTTCAGAGTCTCAGGAGCGTATGGCAGTTGTTGTTGATCCAAAGGATGTGGATGCAATGCTTGCTTATGCCGCAGAAGAGAATCTGGAGGCTGTTCCGGTTGCGGTTGTAACTGAGGAACCAAGACTTGTCCTTAGCTGGAGAGGTAAAGAAATTGTTAACTTAAAGAGAGCTTTCCTTGATACAAACGGAGCACATCAGGAGACCACAGTTAGTGTTGAGCTTCCGGATGCGGATCATAAATATTTTGAAGAAAAGAAGGATACATCGGATGTCAAGAAGCTTTGGCTTGACACATTGTCTGATTTAAATGTCTGTTCGCAGAAGGGACTTGTTGAGATGTTTGACGCATCCATCGGTGCGGGAACTGTTACAATGCCTTATGGCGGTAAGTATCAGTTGACACCGACACAGACGATGATTGCAAAGCTTCCGGTTCTTCGCGGAAAAACAGATACCGTTACAATGATGAGCTATGGTTTTGATCCATATCTTTCAAGCTGGAGCCCATATCATGGTTCTGTCTATGCGGTACTTACATCTGTAGCAAAGATTGCAGCTTCCGGTGGTGATGTGAGTAAGATTCGTCTTACATTCCAGGAATATTTTAAGAGACTTGGCACGGATCCTTATCGTTGGGGTCAGCCACTTGCAGCATTGCTTGGTGCATATGATGTTCAGCTTGGTCTTGGACTTCCATCAATTGGAGGTAAGGACTCTATGTCAGGTACATTTAATGACATCGATGTTCCGCCGACGCTTGTATCTTTTGCGGTTGATGTTGCCAGCTACATGAATGTTGTAACACCGGAACTTAAGAAGGCCGGAAATGTACTTGTTAAGTTCAATGTTGATAAAGATGAATACGATATGCCTGATTATCAGGATGCCCTTGATAAGTATGGAAAGCTGTTTGAGGCAATAAAAGCCGGTAATGTTGAGTCTGCCTATGCAGTAGGCTTTGGCGGTATCATTGAAGCAGTCAGTAAGATGGCATTTGGTAATAAGCTTGGTGTTACACTTGACGCAGGTCTTTTGGCAGATGAGCTTGTTGAAAAGGATTACGGTTCTATTATCCTTGAAGTAACAGAAGATAATGTAAGTAAGCTTGGTATTCCTTGTGAAATTATTGGTCGCGTGACAAAGGATGCATGCTTTACATACGGTGATGTAACGGTAGATATGGAAGAAGCAATCAAGGCTTGGACAGGAAAGCTTGAGAAGGTATTCCCAACAAAGTCAGACGTTAAGCAGGATGATAAGATTAACGATAACTTAAAGATTGAAAAAGGAATTGTTACATCGAATATTTACAATGGCGGAAGCGTTCTTATTGCAAAGAATAAAGTGGCAAAACCAAAGGTATTCATTCCGGTATTCCCTGGTACAAACTGCGAGTATGATTCATTACGTGCATTCGAAGCAGCAGGTGCAGAGGTTGAGACAATTGTATTTAAAAACCGGAATGCACAGGATATTCGTGATTCTGTAGATGCTTTTGTAAAGGGTATCAGCCAGAGTCAGATTATCATGTTCCCGGGTGGCTTCTCGGCAGGTGATGAGCCGGATGGTTCCGGTAAGTTTATCGCAACAGCCTTCCGTAATGCAAAGATTTCTGAGGAGGTTATGAAGCTTCTTAACGAGCGTGATGGTCTTGCACTCGGTATTTGTAACGGTTTCCAGGCATTGATTAAGCTTGGTCTTGTACCATATGGTGATATTCGCCCACAGACAGAGGATTCTCCGACACTTACAATAAACAGTATTGGTCGTCACCAGTCAAAGATGGTTTATACAAAGGTTGTTACAAATAAGAGTCCATGGCTTGCCAAGGCAGAATTAGGTGGTGTTTACTCTGTGCCAATCTCACATGGTGAAGGTCGTTTTGTAGCGAGCAAAGAGTGGCTTGATAAGTTGTTTGCAAATGGTCAGGTTGCTACGCAGTATGTCGATATAAACGGTAACCCAACTATGGATGAGTATTACAATGTAAACGGTTCATATTATGCGATTGAGGGTATTACGAGTCCGGATGGACGTGTGCTTGGTAAGATGGCACATTCAGAGCGTATTGGAACTGCTGTAGCTGTCAATATAGAAGGTGATCAGGATCAGAAGATCTTTGAGTCCGGTGTTGCATATTTCTCATAAGACGGATGTATATAATGAGCAGAGGATGTTTTTTTAACATCCTCTTTCTATAAAGAAGGAGAAACCGATATGAAAATGTATCGATATGAGACACATTTACATACAAAGGAAGCAAGTGCATGTGGCATTTCTACAGGGGCAGAGATGGCACGTGCACATAAGGCGGCCGGTTATGACGGTATATTTATAACGGATCATTTTTTTAATGGTAATTGCGGAATTGCAAAACATTTGTCTTGGAAAGAACGTGTTGAGCAATTTTGTTCGGGATTTGAAAATGCCAAGGAAGAGGGAGATAAGATTGGTTTAAAGGTTTTCTTTGGATTTGAGTATGGTGCAAATAATGCAGAGTTTCTTGTTTACAATCTTGATAAATGCTTTCTTTTAAGACATCCGGATATTCATTTATTACCGACAAGAGAAGCCATTGCAATTATGCGGAAGGAAGGTGGATTTTTGATTCAGCCGCATCCGTTTCGGGAACGTTATTATGTGGATCATATTGAACTTTACCCACATGATGTGGATGGCGTGGAGGCAATTAACGGCGCGCAATTGGACAAACCCGAAATGAATGAGCGGGCAGAAATTTATGCACGTATGTATGATTTGCCTGTCACATCCGGTTCAGACACGCATGATGTAAATAAGATGTTTGGCTGCGGAGTGGCTTCCGACATACCGTTTCAGACACCGCTTGATTATTTGAAACAGTTAAAAGCCGGAACACTGGCATTACTTTCGGCAAACGAGGAGAGAAGTTCATGAAAAGAAAATCAAATATAATATTCAATATTATCTGTTTGTTTATCTTACTTTCTACTACTATATTTCTTGTTATTATGTGGAACAAGATACCAAGTGTCGTAGTCACACATTATGATTTTATGGGACATGCTGATGGTTTTGGTAAAAAAAGCAGTATTTTGTTGAGTCCGATTATGGCGTGGGTTATCTTTATCAGTATTACAGTATTGTCGCTTTTTCCATCCATTTTGAATACCGGCGTAAAGATTACAGAGGAAAACAGGGATCGTGTATATGGTGTCATATTAAACATGTTAAATATCCTCAAAACGGTTATCGTTTTTGTTTTCTGTTATATAACTGTTTGTTCGGCATTAGAGTACCGTCTTCCTGGCTGGCTCACGGTTGTTGAAATAATTGCTATTTTCGGAACAATCATTGTAAGTATCGTCAAACTGTATAAAGTTCGCTGATTGTTTGTGTGCTGTTTGGTAATATTATGAATTGAAAATCGTAAAATGCTGTGTTACAATAACAAAGTTTGAAAGTAACACAGTATTTTTTTATTATAAGAGGTAAAACAATGCAGATTACAAGAGACGATGTCAGAAATATTGCAATTATTGCCCATGTTGATCATGGCAAAACTACATTGGTTGATGAATTGTTGAAGCAGAGTGGTGTGTTTCGCGAGAAGCAGGATGTTGCAGGGGGTGTAATGGACTCGCATGTTATTGAGAGTGAGAGAGGTA
>CALYVE010000066.1 GCA_945492935.1 uncultured Lachnospiraceae bacterium | reverse complement strand
GTCTTTTTGTAATAGTTCATCAACGTAAGCAAGATATGCCAGTATTCTCTTTTTCATAACGAATCATCTCCAAAGTATATTCTATTTCCGTTATACTTCTTTTATGTAGAAAATTCAATCAATATTTCACAAACATTTCCTAAATATAACATAGTCACAACCGAAATTTCGTGCTATAATTTCTTTATTATTTTTTTCGGAGGATGAATATGCCTAATAACAGTAACAACAATAATGATGATGAATACGAAAAGTATTGTTATCTGTGCCGCCGTCCCGAAAGCCAGGCTGGCCCATTTGTAACTTTACCAAACAATATACATATTTGTAATGACTGTATGCAAAAGAGCTTTGATACAATCAATTCCAGCAATATGCCTTTTATGGATTTTTCAAAGATGCCGAACATCAACATGTCACAATTCATGCCATTCGACGACATTCCGCAGTCACAAAAGGTAAAGAAAAAGAAGAAAAAGGAAAAGACCGAAGAAGTGCCATTGACATTGGAAAACATTCCTGCCCCTCATAAAATCAAAGCAATGCTTGACGAATATGTCATCGGTCAGGAATATGCAAAGAAAGCGATTTCTGTTGCAGTATACAACCACTACAAACGTGTAATTACAAACTCAATGGATGACATTGAAATCGAGAAATCAAACATGCTTATGTTAGGTCCTACAGGTTGTGGTAAGACTTATCTTGTAAAAACGATTGCCCGTCTTCTCAATGTTCCGCTTGCTATTACGGATGCTACAACGCTTACCGAAGCAGGCTACATCGGTGATGACGTAGAGAGTATTCTCTCAAAGCTTCTTGCTGTCGCCGATAACGACGTTGAAAAAGCCGAGCGCGGTATCGTTTTCATTGATGAGATTGACAAAATTGCAAAAAAGAAAGAAACCCACAGCCGTGATGTCAGCGGCGAATCCGTCCAGCAGGGACTTCTTAAGATTCTCGAAGGCTCTGACGTTGAAGTTCCGGTAGGTTCCGGCAGCAAAAATGCCATGACACCAATGACGACCATGAACACCCGTAATATTTTATTTACTTGTGGTGGAGCTTTCCCTGAGATTGAATCAATTATCAAGGCTAGATTGAACAAGCAGTCTTCCATGGGCTTTAATGCAGACCTCAAGGACAAATATGATAACGATACAAACCTTATCAAAGAGGTTACAACGGATGACCTTCGCGACTTCGGAATGATTCCCGAATTTATCGGTCGTCTTCCGGTGCTTTTCACATTAGATGCCCTTGATAAAGATATGTATATTCGAATTTTGAAGGAACCTAAAAATGCTATTTTGAAACAGTATCAGAAGCTTCTCGCATTAGACGAAGTCGATCTTAAGTTCGACGACAGCGCTTATGAGGCAATCGCCGATCTTGCACTTCAAAAGAAAACCGGAGCCCGTGCTCTACGTGCAATCATCGAAAAATTCATGCTCGATATCATGTACGAAATACCGCGTGATGACAGCATTGGCCGCGTCACAATTACGGGCGATTACATTAATGGCAAGGGTGCACCGGTTATTGAACTTCGTGGTGCAGACTTGTAGGAGTAAATTATGAAACCTGAAATCATTGCACATCGCGGTGCCTCCTTTCTTGCAACGCATGAGAACACATTAGAATCGTTCCAGCTTGCAATTGATATCGGTGCCGACTATGTCGAATTTGATATTAGACAGACAATCGATCACTGCCTTATTATTTTCCACGATTCAAGCTTTGAAGGTACAGAAATTGCGTCTGTGACCTACGAGGAGCTTTGTCGCCAAACCGAAAAACGAGGTTTCAAGCCTCCGCTTCTCGTGGACGTACTTAAGCTTTGCCAAGGAAAAATCAAGCTTGATATTGAGCTAAAGGAAACGGGCTACGAAAGCACTGTTGTTGAAATCGTCAAAGAATTCTTCGACTACGACATGTTTTCTATCAAATCTTTCCTTGACACATCGGTTTTGCGCGTAAAGACCATCGACTCACGTATTACAACCGGTCTTTTGCTTGGTTATCCGAATGGAACGCTCAAACGTCGCATACACGAATACTTCCCTGAACGTCGTATTCGGATTTGTCGTGCCGATTTCGTATCACCGCACTATCAGCTTGCGACAAGAGAATTTATTCATCGTATGCATGCACGCCATCGCAAGGTTTATATTTGGACGGTTGATGATGCTACGCTTATGGGTAAGTTCATCAGACGTGGCGTTGATGGCATTATCACGAATAAACCGGATGCAGGTATTTTTATCCGAAAAGGATTTTCAGTATAATAGAAAGGGCGCATAGTCTCTATGCGAAGGAAAAACAAAATGAATTACAAAGTTGGTTTTATTGGTTGCGGCAACATGGCTTCCGCTATCATCGGGGGATTAATCAAAAACACACCTGTGACTCCCAATCAAATAATTGCAGCAGACGCATTTGAAGCTGCCATTACGAGAGCAAAAGACAATTTCGGTATTTCAGTAACGACAGACAACAAGACTGTAGCTACAAACTGTGAAATTCTATTTCTCTCCGTAAAGCCTCAATACTATGAGACAGTCATTTCAGAAATTAAAGACGTGCTTTCACCGGACCAGGTAATCGTTACAATTGCTCCCGGCAAAACACTTTCCTGGCTTGCCGAGCGACTTGGTTCCAACATCAAAATCGTTCGTACGATGCCAAACACACCGGCTCTCGTCGGCGAAGGTATTACAGGCGTATGCAAGAACGAACTCGTTACAGATGACGAATTTGAGCACGTTATGAGTCTTATCTCAGGTTTCGGTCTGGCGGAAGCAATCCCTGAATCGCTCATGGATGTCTGCGTATCTGTTAGCGGAAGTTCTCCAGCTTATGTATTCATGTTCATCGAAGCAATGGCAGATGCTGCAGTACATGACGGCATGCCTCGCGCGCAAGCCTATCGTTTTGCTGCCCAAGCAGTTCTCGGTAGTGCAAAAATGGTTCTGGAAACCGGAAAGCACCCCGGTGAGCTTAAAGACATGGTCTGCTCTCCTGCCGGCACAACAATCGAAGCGGTTCGTGTTCTCGAACAAACCGGCTTCCGCAGCAGTGTTATGGAAGCTATGGCTGCCTGTACAGCAAAGTGTCGTGGCTTATAAACCGGATTCATCATACAAAAAAGAAGCTATTCCCATCGGGATAGCTTCTTTTTGTATGTACTGATAGAAATAAAGTCAGATTAGAATGCAAATGAACCTTCCTCGCCATCAGCTGTGAAGTATACCATACCTGTCTCCGGCTGATAATAAACGTTAAGCTCCTTAATTGACTTCTTACCACTTACTTCTGTTGCCTTTGCTACGATATCAGCTGTGTCTACCTGACCACCTGCAAACTCGATAACAACCTTAGTTGCAGAAGTTGCCTTCTTTGCAGGAGCTGCCTTCTTAGCAGGAGCCTTCTTTGCTGCTTCTTTCTTTGCAGGAGCTGCCTTTGGAGCTGCTTCTTTCTTTGCAGGAGCCTTCTTAGCTGTTTCTTTCTTTGCCTCAGCCTTTGGTGCCTCTGCCTTCTTTGCAGGAGCTGCCTTTGGTGCTGCTTCCTTCTTATCTGCTTCTACTTTTGCCATAACTGAATCTACTGTTGCCTTTTTTACTGCCATCTTAACATTCCTCCGTAAAATAGAAATCTATACTATATTATGTCAATTCCATCGTTGCATAACAGATATTAACCTTTTTTCGTTGGTTTTGCAAGTTTTTGAGCAATTTTCTATTATTTTTACAATGGAAATGAGCAATTTTGGAAAAACTAATGCATATTGCACAATAATAAATGATTGTTTTTACGCTTTCAAGCGAATGCTTATTTCACCTGTTGAAAGCCATTCTGTCGAATGATCGTCATATTCTACAAGCAAATGACACAAATCATCTATGTCAATTGCCATTGCTTCTCTTGTTTTATCTGTTTTTATAACAGATATTTTTTTGCCTAAAACAAGACTTCTCTTTCTATATTCTTCGACGAATTTTTTCTCACGAAAATTCAAATAATAATATGCATACCGGTTTAATACTTCTGCAAGTATTTTATTCTTGATATTCCCTTCCTGCGTGTCAAATACTGCTCCTGCAATCTTGTCAACGTCCTTCCCAAAGCCGTCACCCGGCTGATATAAATTAATACCAATACCGACGATCACATATTCGGGCTCCAGATTTTCGACAGAAAAGGAAGCCTGTGTGAGTATTCCGCAAACCTTGCGCGTCCCAATGAATACATCATTCACCCACTTGATTTTCGGCTTGTCATCCGAGTATTTCTCGATTGCCTCGCAAACAGCAACCGCTGCAATTGCAGTGAGAAGTGTTATCTCACGATTATCGAATTTCGGCTTTAACAAAATGCTGAAATAAATTCCTGTGTCCTTCGGTGATACAAAGGTTCTGCCCAAACGACCCATGCCGTTTGTCTGTTCTGAAGCAGCAATCACCAACCCTTCCGCCTCATGTGAACGTTCTTTCAGGAGCAAATTTGTAGAAGTAACTGTTTTGTACACTTCAAGATTGTAAAAATCTTTGTTTATTATATATTGTTCAATGCCTTGTTTCGAAAGAATATCTGTATCCTGCGAAAGCTGATAACCTTTGTTGTTAATCCCTTCAATCGAAAAGCCCTCATCCTGTAAGCGTTTAATTGCCTTCCAGACTGCTGCACGACTTACATCAATTTGTTTTGCAATCTGTTCGCCGGAAATATACGTTCCCCTGTTTTCTTCAAGAAGTGAAAGTACACGATCTTTTACTGCCATTCCATACCTCATAATCTCATGCAACAAATATCCCTCAAAGTCCACATACCTTATATCACACTATAAGCAATAAGCCAATCATCCTATGTTTCCTTCACTTCGTCAACCGATGTTCCAAGCTTGTAAGCAAGAAGTGACAATACAAGAGAAATACCCATACCTGTAATCGGAAGGTATATAAGCTCCTTCCATATGTATGTATTCAGTGCTCCGCAAAGGCCACCACAGACAACTGCAGCAATCCAAACAGGTACACAAAGCTTTTTCTTCTTGCATGTCAAAAGTGCTACAAACAATGGGCAAACAATACCCGGAGCATAAACAGAGTAAGCACCTGTCAGCATAACGATAATATCGCCTTTAAAAAATGCGATTCCTACTGCAATTGCACCTATAATTCCGGTCCAAATACGAAGCTCGGATACTTTGTTACGTTTTAGTACATCATGTTCCAATATTGATGCCAGATTGACAAGACAAGTGTCTGCTGACGAAAGAAGTGTCGATAACAAACCTACCGCAAGCAAAGTACCAATCGGCATCGGCAACACGTCATTAATAATATAAAGCAACGGATTTTGTCCGTCAAGTTCTTTCACGTTTCCAACAATCCACATGCCAATCATAACAATCATAATGCTAAATACAAATAAGGAAACGGCTGCAATTTTCGAAGAACGTTTTGCAGTTTTCCCATCCTTTGCAACAAGTGTTCTTGAAATAACGTCAGGACCAAGCAAATAGGTTCCGCCCACAATAAAAAGCTGAATCAGTAAATCCTTAAGCTTGTAGCTGCTGTTTAAGAGTTCTATATTATCGGTAACAACACTGTTATCACCTTTTGCAAAAAAGAACAGATAGACAAAGGTCGCAAGAAATGCACTTGCAATAATAATGAATTGAAGTGCATCCGTCTTAATTACGGAAAGCTGACCACCGATAATCGTATAGAGAATAACTGCGATGGCTACGATTAACATGAGCGTCTTATTATTTTCTTTTCCCGTTACAAGGGCAAGAATTGATGACATCGCAAGAATCTGAGAAGCAACAATACCGGGCCATGATATAATGATAATCAAAGCAACGATTGATGAACCTGTTTTTCCAACAAGCTTTTGAACTAAATCCGGCAAAGTGTCTGCATTGAAGCCTCGCACACGTTCAGACAATAATACAGACTGTAAAATCAATCCAATAGATCCTACCGCAAGCCACCAAAAAGCAGGGAACCCAATGCTTGTCACTCTTCCCATTATTCCAATCGTTGCAGAAGCACCAATCATTGTTGCCATTAGCGACAGAACAACAAACACACCGGACTGTTTTTTACCTGCCACAGCATAATCCTCAAAATTTTTCACCTTAAAACAGTCGACAATACCAATCACCAACAATAAAATTACATATAAAATTACAAATGCTAACATATCCTCTTCCTCTTTATTTTTACTTGAACGTCCTATATTACGATAATACAAAAAAATAAGAATGTCAACCAATATTTCAATTCGGTTTACATTCTTATTTTTTAAAATAGCACTACATTTATAGACATGCTCCGTTCGACTCGATAACCTTCTTGTACCAGTCAAACGATTTCTTCTTTGTACGCTTCAGCGTACCATTACCGTCATTATCCTTATCGACATATACAAAGCCGTATCGTTTCTTCATCTCACCGGTCGAAGCAGACACAAGATCAATACAACCCCACATTGTATATCCGAGGAGTTCCACACCATCTAAAACGACAGCATCAATCATAGCTGCTATATGATCACGCATATACTCAATACGATAATCATCCTCGACATAACCATTTTCATCCGGAACATCAACAGCTCCAAGACCATTTTCCACTACGAAAAGCGGTTTCTGATAGCGATCGTACATAGAATTAAGCGTAATGCGAAGTCCAAGCGGATCAATCTGCCATCCCCACTCACTTGCCTTCAGGTAAGGATTTCGAATCGAACCTATCATATTGCCATCTGCTGCCGCAGTAACATTCGGATCCGCACTTGTAAGACGTGACGCATAATATGAAAATGATATAAAATCAACTGTATTTTCCTTTAAAATCGTTTCATCCTCCGGAGCAATCTCCAACGAGATTCCCTCACGCTCAAAAAATTTCTTTGCATAATTCGGGTATTCTCCGCGAGACTGAACATCAATAAAGAAATAATTTTCGCGATCCTTCTCGATTGACTTCCAGACATCCGCAGGTGCACATGTATTCGCATAGGTATTTCCTGCGGCAAGCATACAGCCTATCATCATATTCGGATCAATCTCATGTGCAAGCTTTGTTGCAAGTGCACTTGCAACAAGCTCATGGTGTGCTGCCTGATACTTCACCTGAATTTCGTTTTCCCCTTCCTCGAAACAAATTCCTGCACCCATAAATGGCATATGCATCAAAATATTAATTTCATTAAAAGTAAGCCAATATTTGACCTTTCCTTTATAGCGGTTAAAAATCGCCTTACAATAGTTCAGGTAAAAGTCAATCATCTTACGGTTGCGCCATGAACCATAATGCTCAATTAAATGCATCGGACAATCAAAGTGAACAATCGTAACAAGCGGCTCAATACCATACTTCAAGCATTCATCAATCAAACAATCATAGAACTTAAGGCCTTCCTCGTTCGGTTCTGTCTCATCCCCTTTAGGGAAAATACGAGACCAGGCCACCGAAAATCTGTAGCACTTAAATCCCATATCGGCAAGCAGCTTAATGTCCTCCTTGTATGTATGATACATATCAATGGCTTCATGGCTTGGGTAATAATGCTCATCATCACAAGTAAACATTTTAAGCTTACCTGTTGCAACTGCAAAACGGTCCGGACCAGCCGGAATTACATCAACATTCGCAAGTCCGCGTCCACCTTCCAGATAACCGCCTTCACACTGATTAGCGGCCGTTGCACCTCCCCATAAAAAACCATCCGGCATCTTTTTCATCCTGTCAACCTCCTAATATCATTTAAATATGAATGCTCTCTGTCCAGTCGTCCTCATCGAAGGCGATATCATTATATTCTGATTTTAATGCCATATCTCCATCAAAATATGTAAGATAATCCTGTTCCTCTTCCGCATCAAACGGCTTGCTCGTAAGCACATCTCCAAGCTTTTTCACCGGTGCCCACCAGTTCGTTGTAGCACGCTCCGCTATCGGAACATCCTTACGACGTTTTTTCACTAAGTTTCCCTTTTTATCCAAAAATTCAGCCATTATCTCCATATCGCGTTCAAAGTGCGAACCACGATAGTCAAAGGTCAGAAAAATCAAATCATTTAGTGCGAAGTACTGCTGATTTCGATCTCCGCACATCC
>CALYVE010000065.1 GCA_945492935.1 uncultured Lachnospiraceae bacterium | reverse complement strand
TTGACAAATGATATTTTATGCTTTATGATTTCTCATGTTACAGGCAATCGGGGGATGTCTGTAAGGTTTTTATCACGGAGGATGTATATGAGTAGCATAATTTATGTTGTACCGTGGGCAATCTGCGATACAGATAGTGTTTATATAAACAAGGTTGATAGTACAACGGTTGCTGCACCCGAGAAGGGAGCAGAGGTTTGGGACTGGTGTATTCGGGATGTTATACCGAACCCGGATAAGCGCAGTAAAGATATATTTGCAGTTATTGATGTATACAATGGTTACAAGGAAAAGTTAAATGAGAAGGGTATGTCTGTATTCTCATTGAATAATTCTGCGGAAAAATTGGCTGATTACGGGTTTACAAAGGCGACCGATACAGAGGCGGCCTTTATTCGTGAGCGTGTTATGAAGCTCGGTACGAAGAAGAAAAAGTAATATTTTGATTCGTAAATAAGACCACTGATGCGGTGGTCTTATTGCTATATTGGGAAAGGAAGAAAAACATGTTAGAAATCGGAGCATGGAATACACTCAAGGTTATTCGTTCAAAGGAACATGGTATATATTTAGGGGAAGAAGACTGTAAGACGGCAGAAACAGTGCTTCTTCCACGGAAGCAGGTTCCGCCCGGTGTAAAGGCCGGCGACGTCATGCGTGTGTTTTTATATCGAGATTCCGAGGACCGTATGATTGCCACTACAACAAAGCCTTACATTACAATGGGCGAAATTAAGAAGCTTAAGGTTCGGCATGTGACAGCAATCGGTGCGTTCATGGACTGGGGACTTGAGAAGGATATTTTACTTCCGTTTAAGGAGCAGACTGCAAAGGTATCGGAAGGAAAGGAATACCTTGTTCGTATGTATGCGGACAAGTCCGGCAGACTTTGTGTGTCGATGAAGTTATATCGTTATCTGAAGCCGGCTACAGGTTATGAGAAGGGGCAGGATTTCATCGGTACGGTTTATGAATATAAGAATGGAATGGGCGCTTTTGTTGCGATCGATGATTTGTATACGGGACTTATCCATGAAAATGAGCTGTATAGCCGTGTCGTTGTTGGTGACGTTGTAAGCGGACGCATTATCCGATTGCGCGAGGACGGAAAAGCTGATTTGTCGCTTCGGGCTGAAGCATACAAGCAGATGGATGAGGATAGCGATATGGTTTATGCAATCATTAAGAGCTATAAGGATGGTCTTCCGTTTACCGATAAGGCAGATGCCAAAGTCATAAAAAAAGAGTTTGGACTCAGCAAAAATGCATTCAAGAGAGCAGTGGGACATTTGCTCAAGGAAGGAAAAATTCAAATAACAGACACCGGTATTGTATTAACTGAAACAAAATAGAAAATAATATAAATGGAGGAAAAAACTATGAAAGAAATTGTAGCTACAAACAAAGCACCACAGGCAATCGGACCATATTCTCAGGCAGTTGTTGTCGGAAATATGATTTTTACATCCGGCATGATTCCGATTGTACCGGAGACCGGAGAGGTTCTTGAAGGCGACATTACAGCACAGGCAACACAGGCAATCGGGAATCTGATTGCATTATTAAAAGAAGTGGGAGCTAGTGCAGAGTCTGTAGTAAAAACAACAGTATTTATCAAAAATATGGATGATTTTGCGGAAGTGAATGCTGTTTATGCAACATTCTTTAAGAATAACTTCCCGGCACGTTCTTGTGTTGAGGTTGCCAGACTTCCGAAGGACGTATTAATTGAAATTGAGGCAGTTGCCGTGAAGGCATAATTTTTTCTTGCATAATCCCACATGAGTGGTACAATAAATTATATGTTTGACATCAGAAAGGATGAGTGCTATGGCAAAGGATATTGATTGGTCTAATCTTGGATTTGGCTACATCCAGACAGACAAAAGATTTGTTGCAAATTATAAAAACGGAGCATGGGATGAGGGAACTCTTACGGAGGATCCTAACATCGTGATGAACGAGTGCGCATGCGTTCTTCAGTATGCGCAGACTTGTTTTGAAGGCTTAAAGGCGTACACGACAGAGGATGGACATATTGTTACATTCCGTCCGGATTTGAATGCGGAGCGAATGGCAGACACATGCCGCAGACTTGAGATGCCTGTTTATCCGGAGGACAAGTGGGTTGAGGCAATTGTGAAGGTTATTGAGGCAAACGCTGATTATGTGCCACCATTTGGTTCGGGTGCATCGCTTTATATTCGTCCGTATATGTTTGGTATTAACCCGGTTATCGGTGTAAAACCGGCCGCTGAATATATGTTCAGAGTATTCTGTACACCGGTAGGTCCATATTTCAAGGGCGGCGCTAAGCCGATTGTAATTCGTGTATCTGATTTCGATCGTGCCGCACCAAACGGAACAGGTCATATCAAGGCAGGATTGAATTATGCAATGAGTTTACATGCGATTGTTGATGCACACAATCAGGGATTTTCTGAGAATATGTATTTGGACGCTGCAACGCGTACAAAGGTTGAAGAGACAGGTGGCGCTAACTTCATCTTTATTACAAAGGATGGCAAGCTTGTAACACCAAAATCAAATAGTATTCTTCCTTCGATTACACGTCGCTCACTTATGGTAGTTGCAGAAAAGTACCTTGGTATGGAAGTTGAGCATAGAGAAGTATATTTTGATGAAGTAAAGGATTTTGCTGAGTGTGGTTTGTGTGGTACTGCCGCAGTTATCTCACCGGTTGGAAAGATTGTAGATCACGGAAAGGAAATCTGCTTCCCAAGTGGTATGGACGATATGGGTCCTGTTATGAAGAAATTATATGATACATTAACAGGTATTCAGATGGGACGTATCGAGGCACCGGAAGGTTGGATTAAGGTTATCAAATAACTGATATGAAAATATTAACGATTGCAATACCATGTTACAATTCCCAGGAGTATATGCGCAAATGTATCGACAGTGCATTGCTTGGCGGAGAAGATGTAGAAATCTTAATTGTGAATGATGGTTCTACAGATGATACGGCAAAAATCGCAGATGAATATCAGAAGAAATATCCTACAATATGTAAGGCATTACACAAAGAGAACGGCGGACATGGCGACGCGGTGAACTGCGGAATGGCCAATGCTACAGGTAAATATTTTAAGGTTGTGGATAGCGATGACTGGTTAGATGCGACTGCATACCAGAGAATTCTTAAGATTCTCAAAAAGGTTGTTGAGGAGAAGCATGAATTGGATATGCTTCTTGCAAACTATGTTTATGATAAGGTTGGCAGACGCAACAAGCGTGTTATGCGATATCGTCATGCACTTCCTGCAAATCGTATTATCAGCTGGGATTCTGCAAGGATTCATTTCAGCAAGTGGCAGTATGTATTGATGCATTCTGTTATTTATAGAACAGACTTATTAAGAGAATGTAAGCTGGAACTTCCGAAACATACATTTTACGTTGATAATATTTATCTATGTAAGCCTATGATTCACGTAGAAAAGCTTATGTATGTAAATGCGGATTTATACCATTATTACATTGGAAGAGAAGGTCAGTCGGTGAATGAGCAGACAATGATTAAGCGTATTGATCAGCAGCTGCTTGTCAATCGAACCCTGATTGAATTTTTTAGCAGGAATCAGAACATTAACAAACAAAAATACAAATTGCTTCTGCAATATCTTGATATGATGATGTGTGTAGCATCTATCATATGTATTGTGTCGGATGATAAGGAATTGCTTCAAAAGAAGAAGGATTTATGGAAATTCCTCAAGGATACAGACAAGGGCTTATATCGAAAACTCCGTTGTTCTGTATTTGGAATTGTAATGAATCTTCCGGGAAAGCCGGGTAGATGGTTTTCAAAAACGTCTTATCATTTTATGCAGAAATTATTTGGTTTCAACTAAAGACATAAAAAAACGAGGGTTGATTATTCAACCTTCGTTTTTTTGTCCCACTTTGGAATATAAACAGGGATGTACATGATAAGAGCAAGTCCGAAAGCACCGATGACATCGATGCAGGAGTGCTGCTGTAAAAAGACCGTTGATAAGATGATAAGAACGGATAAAATGCCGGTTGCAAGCTTAAGCGCGGAATGATTTTTTAGACCTTTGCTTTTCATGAGTGCAATCTGGCAGCCTAATGTATTAAATACATGCAGGCTAGGAAATACATTTGTACAGGTATCCGTTTTTCGAAGACCGACAACCCATTCTGAAAGGATGGTGTTTCGGTATGAAATGTCCTGCCTTAAGTTGATTCCGTTTGGCCATACCGTACAGATAATCAGGAAAATCGTCATCCCGATAAATAAAAAAGCACTTGCCTGATAGAATTCCTTTTTGGAATAGAAGAAAAGGTAAATCATGACTGCGGCAACAAATATAAACCAAAGAAAATAAGGGATGATGAAGTACTCACAAAACGGAATCTTATCGTCAAGGGAACAGTGAATGACATAATAATCGGTTGTCACGTTCTTCTCAAGCCAAATAAACCAAGGACCATAAATAAATATATATAATAAAGTCCAAGCATGGGAGTATTTCTTTAGTAATGCTTTCATGCGTATGTTCTCCTAAGTGTCAATATCCATATCATTGTACTATCAAATGAGGGTAAAAGCAAGGACAACCTTTTTGTTAAAATAAACAAAGGAAGGAAAAATTTTGAAAACCGGAATTCGATAGAAAGGCATAAATATCCGATTTTCGTGTAACTTTTGGCTTTTTTGCAAATTTTTGCTTGATTTTTCTCGGTTGGTTATGGTATAGTCTAACTCTGTGATATATTTTTATATATTCCTTGTTTCCGAGAGATTCGGAAGCCATTAGACCATAAGGAGGTGCAATAACATGAACAAGTATGAATTAGCGTTGGTTGTTAGTGCAAAGATCGATGATGACGCTAGAACAGCAGCTGTTGATAAGGCAAAGGCTATTATCGAGAAGGCTGGCGGAACTGTTACTAACGTTGACGATTGGGGTAAGAAGAGATTAGCCTATGAGATTCAGAAGATGAAAGAGGGCTACTACTACTTCATTCAGTTCGATGGCAATGCTGACAGTCCTGCTCAGATTGAGGCGAATGTTCGTATTATGGAATCTGTTATCAGATATCTTTGTGTTAGACAGGACGCAGAGTAGGATCAGATAAGGGGGTTATCCTATGAACAAAGTTATATTAATGGGACGTCTCACAAGAGACCCGGAGGTTCGTTACTCTCAGGCAGCAGAGCCGCTTGCAATCGCAAGATATACGCTTGCAGTTGATCGCAGGGGCAGAAGAGGTCAGGGTAATGACGAACAGACAGCAGATTTTATTTCCTGCGTAGCATTTGGCAGACAGGGTGAATTTGCTGAAAAGTATTTAAAGCAAGGTACAAAGATTGCAGTTACAGGTCGTATTCAGACAGGTAGCTATACAAATAAGGATGGCAACAAGGTTTATACAACGGAAGTTGTTATCGAGGAACAGGAATTTGCAGAGAGCAAAGCCAGTGCGGGTGGCGGTGATTACCAGTCTATGGAAAGACCGACTCCGAGCGATGCCAGTGCAGATGGATTTATGAGCATTCCGGAGGGCATTGAAAACAACTTGCCTTTCAAGTAGGATGCGGGCTGTAGATTAGTCTACAGTACATGATATGGAGGTAAAAGAAATGGCTAATATAAAGACAGAGAAGAGCGATCGCGCAGATGCTCCTATGAAGAGAAGACCGATTCGTCGTCGTAAGAAGGTTTGCGTATTCTGTGCAGATAAGAACGCTGTTATCGATTATAAGGATGTTAACAAGCTCAAGAGATATATCTCTGAGAGAGGTAAGATTCTTCCTAGAAGAATTACCGGAAATTGTGCAAAGCATCAGAGAGCACTTACAGTTGCTATCAAGAGAGCAAGACACGTTGCTATTATGCCATACGTAGTTGACTAAATAGAATGTAAGAAGACACCGTCGTCTATTTGATATTTTTTATCAAAAGATGGCGGTGTCTTTTTGTTTACAAAAAAAATGCCATGTGTTAAAATTCTAATCTGGAGAGAAGGTGATACTATGCAGTTGCATTTCACCAAGATGGAAGGCCTTGGCAATGATTATGTCTATATCAATTGCCTAAAGGAACAAATTACCAATCCGACAGCTCTCTCAAGAAAAATAAGTGACAGACATTTCGGCATAGGTGCGGACGGTTTGATTTTGATAAAACCATCCGACCGGGCAGATTTTGCTATGGAGATGTACAATGCAGACGGCTCGTCAGGGGCTATGTGCGGCAATGGTATTCGTTGTGTCGGGAAGTACGTTTATGATTATGGTCTGACGGACAAAGAACAACTGACGATAGAGACAAATGCCGGTATCCGAAGCCTGACGCTTCATTTTGCTGCGCCGGAGACAAAGGAAAATCAGTCACGCAAATATGTGTGTGCGGTTACTGTACAGATGGGGTGTCCGATCCTTGATGTCTCTTTGATAGGACTGAATTTACAAGGATGCAAAACATTTATTGACACGCCGATTGTGGTTGGCACATCGCATTATAATGTAAGTTGTGTTTCCATGGGGAATCCGCATTGCGTACTTTTTGTTGACGATGTCGCTGATGCACCGGTACATAGTGTCGGGCCTTATATTGAACATCTGCCAATGTTTATTGACCGAACAAATGTTGAGTTTGTTCAAATCATGGATACGGAACACATTCATCTGCGCGTATGGGAACGCGGCTCCGGAGAGACGATGGCCTGTGGAACGGGTGCCTGCGCGGCGATGGTGGTAAGCAGATTGCTTGGTAAGACGAAGTCCGAGGTCGAGGTTACATTATCAGGAGGAAAACTTTTTGTAGCATGGAACCATCACGATGACAATGTTTATATGACGGGACCGGCATCTACGGTTTATGATGGTGTGATACAAATATAATTGAACGTAGGAGGATAGATATGTTTAAAATCAATGATAATTATTTGAAATTACCCGGTAGTTATTTGTTTTCAACAATCGGGAAAAAGGTAAAAGCTTTTCAGGAGGCGAATCCGGACAAGGAGATTATTCGTCTTGGTATCGGCGATGTAACACAGCCGCTTGCACCGGCAATTATCGAACGTTTGCATGCAGCAGTTTCTGAGATGGGTGTGCAGGAGACCTTCAAGGGCTACGCACCGGATCTTGGTTACGAATTCCTTCGCAGTGCAATTGTAGAGAATGACTATAAGGCACGCGGTGTTGATATTTCAATTGATGAAGTCTTTGTAAGTGACGGTGCAAAGTGTGATTCCGGAAACATTCAGGAGATTTTTGCACTTGGAAACAAGATTGCTGTCTGCGACCCGGTTTACCCGGTATATGTTGACTCAAACGTTATGGCCGGCAGAACAGGTACCTATGATGCAGCAACAGGTCTTTGGAGCGATGTGATTTACATGCCATGTAAAGAGGAGAACGGTTTTGCACCGGAGCTTCCGGATGTTGTTCCTGACATTATTTATCTTTGTTTCCCAAACAATCCGACAGGCGCAACAATCACAAAGGATCAGTTGCAAAAGTGGGTTGATTATGCGAATGCAAATCATTCAGTGATTATCTATGATGCCGCTTATGAGGCTTATATCAGTGAGGCAAATGTTCCGCATACGATTTACGAATGTGACGGTGCAAAAACTTGTGCGATTGAGCTGCGCAGCTTCTCAAAGAATGCCGGCTTTACCGGTACCAGACTTGGCTTCACAGTAATCCCGAAGGATTTAAAGGATGCAGACGGCGTAGCACTGAATGCGCTTTGGGCAAGAAGACATGGAACGAAGTACAATGGGGCTCCGTATATTGTTCAGGCGGCCGGTGCTGAAGTATACTCAAAAGCCGGTAAGGAACAGACAGCCAAGCAGATTGCTTACTACATGAACAATGCAAAATACATTTATAGTGGCTTAAAGGATGCCGGTTATTCTGTATCCGGTGGTGTCAATGCGCCTTATATCTGGCTGAAGACTCCGGATAACATGACATCCTGGGATTTCTTTGACTATTTGTTAGAGAAGGCGAATGTAGTTGGTACGCCGGGCTCCGGATTCGGACCAAGTGGTGAAGGCTACTTCCGTCTGACAGCTTTTGGTACATATGAGAATACAGTGAAGGCTGTTGATCGAATCAAGGCATTATAATATAAATAATTAGTCCCGCG
>CALYVE010000064.1 GCA_945492935.1 uncultured Lachnospiraceae bacterium | reverse complement strand
AAACATGTATAAAAATATTGCAAGTATTGCAAAAGTGCCGCAATACAGATTTACATTTCCGTCGAAGGTCTGATTCGTAATCGGCTTTGTGAGGAAAAACATCTGCCGCATCATTTTATAGATGGAGCCGTACCATTTCAGACCCGGCAATTTCATATCACCTGCCGCCGTCGACATAATTCCAAAATACGCAGGCAGAAGTGAAAACGCCGCCATTCCGCCGGATAGCAGCGAATAAAAAGCAAAGCGCACACCATGAACAAAGAATTTCCTGATGCCGCCATGACGATATGCAAAAAACCAAAGCACCATAAAGATGCAAATCATAAAGCCAATGTAATAATTACAATACAGGCAGTAAAACATGGAAACTGCATAAAGTCCCGGTTTGTTTTCCTCCATCAGGCGAATAAATCCAAGCACAATCAGCGGAAGAACCATAATACAATCCATCCACATAATATTCCAGCTATATCCAATCATATAATTGGAAAAAGCATATGCCACACCAATCGCAATGCTCACAGGGTTTCGTTCCTTTTCTCCGTTTTTGTAGGAAAGCAGATGTACCATAAAGCCCGCCGAAAGCATAAGCTTCATGCATGTAATTGCAGCATACATAGCCGGAATGTAATATTTGCCGACTAGTAAAAACAGAAAATTAAACGGACTTGCCAGATAGTATGCCGACAAAGCCGTGAAATTGATACCCATACCAATATTCCAGCTGTAAAACAGGCTTCCCTCATGCAAAAGCTTGTCCCGAAACTCTGAAATATACGGTAAATACTGATGCATGCTGTCAACAAATGTTACGGAATTGCTGCCAAACGGCATACTCTTAATGGCAATAAGAACAGCAACATAGACAATAAAAACGATCCCCATCGCTATGTAATAGCAATAGTTATCCCGGAAGCTTTCTGCCAGCGTTCTTCGTTTGATTTTGAATACAAAAAGCTTGCTAAATATATAATTTGCAACAATTACTACAAATTGGACAGCGAACTTTGATATAAGTTCGTTCATACGAAATGTATCGCAAAGAATTGCAAAGCCAAGGACCTCGATTCCCATGGAAATAATGCGAACACCAACAAAGCAAAACAGCTCTGCGGCAAGCTGCGTGAAGCCTTTTGTTTTGCTGCGAAATACAAAGAATTTATTAATAAAATATGCAAACGCAATCGCTATTGCAATTGCAATAAAATTGCAGACATTTCTACTCAGGGGCGTGAAAAAACGCAGAAAAAAGAATGTTACAATATTGACTGCAGTTGTACATCCTCCCCCAATCAAATATCGTATTTTATCATTTTCAAGCATTTTTTTAATGAATCCAAACATTTATAATTTCCCCTGTAATCAGGCATGGCGTGCTTTTGGACGATGCTTCGTGTCCAACGCACACCATTACCTGTTTTTCGTCTATTTTATATTTTACTGTAATCCTGTCATAAGGTAAATAAGAGGTGAATTCCAGTAAATCGTAATCTCATTGCAAGAAAAGCTCTGTGAGTTATCTACATATGCAAGTGCTCCCGGTTTTCCGTAAAGAACAGCCGAAGCATATGGATCTTCGAGATTCTCATCCGCACCACCTACAAGCATACCCGGCATTGTCTTTCCAAGTGCCTGTGAAGGTCTGTGGTGTGTATCCTGCGGTGACAAATCACCATAACCGGTTACATAACAATAGCCTGTACCATTGAAACCAAAAATATAATCACGCTGCTTCTGTGCATATTCAAGATAAGCAGGATCATCCTCTAACTTGCTTGCCATGAGAAGATACATACCGTCTCCCGCAACAACCATGTTACTTCCCCAAGGATATGTCTCAATACCTATAAAAATATGTGAGGTCTGACAGCTTGAAAGCTTCTTATGTGCGACTGCAAGGAATTTTTCTTTTGCATTGCTCTGCAAGCCACTGTCAATGCCCTCCGCCTTCGCAAGATCATATAAAGCATACCCTCCGATGCCTGCCCAGCCAAGACCTGTATTGTATTTTGTATCAATCGCTTCCTTTGTATCTGCCAGATAACCGTCATCCAATGTTGCAAGATAAAGCTCTGCCGCTGCCCAGAACGTCTCATCCGTAAGTCCGACGTCAGGATATTCACCGGTTAATATTTCATCCGGATTCTTAAAGCCGCCCATATCCGGATTCGCCTTCATGAAATCATAGCCTTTCTTTGCGGCAGCAAGACATGTATCCGCAAACGCCTGATCATACTGTGCATAATTTACAGATGCCTTTGCCATAACTGCAACAAAATCCGCGGTTGCAGCATAAGAAATCGGTGCAAGTACCATATCCTCTGTTTCTTCTGTCGCAAGCACCATTCCCGGGAATGTAAGACCGGTTACCTTGTGGTAAACACCACCCGTTGCTTCATCCTGCATCTTAAGCATCCACTCAAGCTCATATCTTGCCTCATCTAACAAATCAGGAACTCCATTTCCACTTTCCGGAATTCCGATATCATCAGCCGTATAATCAAAATCCTCATAAGCAAGGAATAAATCCTCGACTGTCTTTGCGCCGGGTACTACATATCGACCATAGTCACCCGCATCATGCCAGCCACCGGAAACATCATATGTCTTACCGGAAGTATCGCCATAAACCGTTGCCTCCTGCGTATGACATGCATCGTGTGCAAAATCTCCTGAAACAGAAGCCTCAAGCTTCGTTCCGCAACGCTGGTTGTACAGCATAAGTACTACATCTTTGTAAATATCATCATATAATCCATCGCCAATATCAAATTCATAAGACGCACCCGACGGACTGGAAATAATCTGATAAGTTCCGGGTGCTGTTACCTCCGAAAAATCACCGATGCGGACAGATGTGCCCATAGCAGGATCAAATGCCGCAGCGGAATAAGTACCAATGTAAACGGTTTCATTTGTCGATACATTAACAACCTTAAATTTCTCATCATCCGGAGATGTTACAAGTACAGACTTTACATCATCCGGCTTATAACCGATCTGGTTAACCTTAACCTGAATCGGTACAGGACAGCCCTTAATGACCTCTGCATTTGAACCATCGACTACGAATAACGAAACGTTATCGATTGTGACTGTATGTGCTCCGATATCTTCAAAACCCTCGTACTTACCAAGGTTAAAAGCAAGTCTTGGCGCAGGGTCTGAAGTCTCTTCCATTGTAAATTCATAATCTACCGATACGGTCTCCGGTCCGATATTTACACGATCACTTGCATATGCATGATAATCGCCGCCATTTAACTGAATACGCCACTCAAACATTCGCTCCACGGAAGAAGTAATGTCAAAGCACATGCGGTATTTGCAGCCATTCGCCATGGCAAAACCATCAAAATAAACCTGACAGCCATGTTCTGCCGTTCCGATACCTGAAATGTTTACCTCACAGGCTCCCCCCTTTGCTTCGATGTCAAAAACGCCACCCTCAGCAAAAGTTGTAAATCCATGCAGGTCATTGTCATCAAAATTGATACCAATCGCATCCGAGCCCTCTTCAATTGTAAATCTTCTTGTGTCAGGCAGAGCCGCCTCCGTTGTAACCCAGTCACCATCGTCTTCTATCACAGCAGCCTGTGTAGTCTGCGCATCTGAGCCGGTAGCTGTCGTCGCGCTTGTGGCTTCTTCATTCTTCTTGCCACAACCTATCATAGAAAACATCATTGCAGCTGCCATAACGTATGCGGCAGCTTTCTTCATTTTTCTCATCCTTATCCTCCTCACATCCGTGCGTCAACTGTGACACAGCTTATTTACGCACAAAGCACAATTCATCTGAAACCATTTCATTCGTCCTCGCAAAATGTCAGGACATCCTCATAACGCATAGAACCGCCAAAAATATCGAGTGCGCTTCCGATTGTCACATCTAATTTATTCTTTCCAAGCTCTCTTAACAGTCGCAAATCCTCAAAGGAACCAACGCCACCGGCGTATGTCATTGGTATTTTCCCCCATTCGCCAAGCATCCTGACCAAATCTGTTTCGATTCCCTTTGCCTTTCCTTCAACATCAACCGCATGAATCAAATATTCACTGCAATATGATGCAAGTGTATCAAGCGTTTCGGGGCAAACAACAACATCTGTATATTTCTGCCAGCGGTCGGTGACAATATAATAAGCACCATCACGTTTGCGACAACTAAGATCCAGAACAATCCGTTCCTTCCCTACCGCTTGGACCAACCGTTCAAGATTGTCATAAAATATCTTACCATCTTGAAACACATAGGAGGTCACAATAACATGAGATGCTCCCATATCCAGAAAAAGCTTTGCATTATCAGCATTAATACCGCCGCCAATCTGAAGTCCCATTGGATACGCTGCAAGCGCAGCCTTCGCCTGCTTTACATCCGCCTCATAGTACGGACTCTGCGAAGCATTTAACAAAATGATATGTCCCCCCTTAAGACCACTATCTCTGTAAAGCTTTGCAAAATAATCTCCGCCCTGTTCACATACAAAATTGTCTGTAGCACTATCGGCTTCATCCCGTAGGCTGCCTCCGACTATCTGCTTTACTACGCCATTATGAATATCAATACATGGTCGAAAAAACATATCGTATGCTCCTTTGCACGTTACGTCTTATAAGTAGACTGATTGTAGCATATTCTACCTTGTTTTTCAACAAATTTCCCACTTTACGCAATGTTTGTCCCGGTGCTATAATAATGCCAAATTCTTGTCGTGAAACCACATTTCAACAAGACTTTTTCAAAAGACATTTACGAACAAAGAAAGGATACATCATGTCTATAAACCTAAAACAAGAGCTTAACGATTGTTATATGTATGGCGAAATTATTGTGCAACAGGGATTTGGCCCGAAGACCGACATTTCCATGCGCGAAATGATTCGTTTTGATTTACTTCAGTATCTTGCATTTTTGTTAGACACAAACAGTGGTTCCATGGTTGAGGAAACAAGCTTCATCCACGAATATCTCGGTGAATATTTCACACTCGATAAATTAATCCGTTTCAAATACGAACGTACCTGCAACGAAGCCTTCGTCCGCACGGTTCCGCGTTCCCTCACCTATTTTGCAGAGGCGGATTTGTCAGGCAAGACGGCTTATACTACAAAAGGCTTCTCAAAGGCGCGTAATTTGTATAATCTTTACGTTTCCCTTGGACAGGCTTTTATAGCATCGAACAACCTTCAGACAGCGAACGAAACCGATAATCTTACCTTGTACACAACGATGATCGAGAATTATCTTCGAAAGCATAAGCTTTTTGATGCTACAAACGAAGGCGGTAAAATTACTCCTGTCAACGGAAGCAAGGCGACAAATAAAAATATCAAGCCTGCCGCCGCAAAGACATCAGCCGCTAATGCTTCGTTAGAGGCAATGAAGGGCAAGCTCAACAAAGAGGCTGTCGGCGAAGAAGATGTAACACTGGATGAACTTATGAAAGAGTTAAATGAGCTCACCGGACTGGAGGACGTCAAAAAGGACATCAAAAACCTCGTCAATTTACTGAAAGTCAAAAAGCTTCGCGAGGAGCGCGGCATGAAGCAGCCTACACTTTCGCTTCATATGGTATTTTCAGGTAATCCGGGTACCGGCAAAACAACCGTTGCAAGATTGCTTGCAAAAATATACGGTTGTCTCGGCGTACTTGAGACAGGACAGCTTGTAGAGGTTGATCGTTCAAGCCTTGTGGAGGGCTATGTCGGACAGACTGCAACGAAGACACGTGAGGTTGTGGAAAGCGCGCTTGGCGGCGTATTGTTCATCGATGAAGCCTATACACTTACAGCCAATAAGGACGGCAAGGACTTTGGTCAGGAGGCTGTCGATACGCTCCTAAAGCTCATGGAGGATAACCGTGACAATCTGATTGTTATCGTTGCCGGTTACACCGAACTGATGGAGGAATTCGTTAATTCAAACCCGGGTCTTAAATCCAGATTTAACAAATACATCATGTTCAAGGATTACACCGGCGAACAGCTTTATGATATTTTCATGTCAATGTGTAAAAAACAGGAATATGAACCAAACGAAGCGGGTGCAAAATATGTAAAAGAATACTTGAATGCGCGTGCGAATGCCCACGACGAAAACTTCGCAAATGCAAGAGAGGTTCGCAATTACATCGAACGTGCCATCGCAAGACAGGCATCACGTATCGTCGAAATCGACAACATTACAGACAAACAAATCCGCACTTTGACAAAGGCGGATTTGGAAGAAGATTCCGTAACCCAATAGAAGCAGTATCATAAGCTAAACGGCGCTTTGTTGTCTGCAAAGTTTGGATTATAGAATGAATATTTTGTAACGAGATTGTTTTCAGGCTTAACCTTATAAACGGTCTCGTTATTTTTTGTGTGCTTACACCAGACGGCATTCGCAGCACACATGACAATCATTTGTTTTTCCCATGTCCGAAGCCCCAAATCAACGGATGCCGCAAGCGCGTTTGCATCGATTGAGAATCCTCCAAGACTGTTAAATAAATCTTTTTTTATCATAAGGCACTCCTCGGAAACAGCCGCATAATCGCAATTCATACGGTTATGCATCAAATATCCGAATCCGCCTTTTCGCATCCCGCGATAGGCATCAATTACAGAACCATCTGCCCGGATAACAAGACCGCTATGTACCATGACACCATTTGCGGAGAATACACTTCCGCCCACTATGCCAATTTCCTTTCGCATACAGCAGCCGATCATTTCACTGATGGATGCCGAATCAGCAATCTCAATATCTCCGTTCAAAAAGAGAAGATACTCTCCCTTTGCCTGCGCGGCTGCAAAATTACGCCAACGATTTTGATTGTCACTCTCACGGCAAAATACAACCTTAAGGTTTCTGCGTTTTGACTCAAGTTTATGATATGCAGCTGCTTTTTCCTGCAAGACCATCCCATCTACAACAATTATTTCGAAGTTGCTGTACCGCGTACGTTCAAAAAGCGGCATTATGCACTTCTCAAGCAACGCAACATCCGCGCAAGCCGTAACAATAATGGATAACAATGGATTCCCCGGAGTCTCATACGTAACATGATAGACACCCTTCATATCTGTGTAAGCAACCGTGGCATAACAGTCAAGTCGTTCAAGGTGTGCGGCAAGTGCCTTTTTTCCTGCATTATGAGAGCATTCGCGCTTGCGCGCATACGCTTCATTCGTACGGTTATGCATTCTTGTATGATAAAGAACACGAGGAATATGATGGATCTTGTCACGTAACAGCGCTGAGGAAAGTCCGCAATCCGATGCAAGTGCCTCCAGACATCGAAGCATAAAATCGTAATCACGAACAGCATCAAATTCCCGGCGAAAACCGCCGATCTGCCTTGCCAGAGATGTACGGACAACTAAAAAATTAGCAATGTAAGGATAACTGCGCAACAAATCCAAATTAAAATCTGTCTTCAAAGCCGGATCTGAAAATTTCGTTCCATCCTCCGACATTTTATCCTCATCCGAATAAATCACATCAATCTTCTCGTCCTGAAGTGCACTTACAACCTGAAAAAGAGCATCCTCCGTCAAAATATCGTCATGATCCAACAGCGCAACGAAATCACCGGTTGCCATAGCAAGTGCACGGTTTGTATTGTCGCAAATTCCACGGTTTTTATCGAGCAGCTCATAGTGAATACGGGGATCTTCATCTGCATATTGGCGAATGGTTTTTTCTGTTTCCAGACTGTAAACATGCTCATACACACTCAGCGTCTGCTCCTCTTCCTGCCTGCTTTCATCCGGTGCCTGGCTGCCATCAACAATACAAAGCTCCCAGTTTGAATATGTCTGCTTTTGGACAGATTCAATCATGGCGCGCAAAAAGAACTCCGGGGTCATATATACAGACACAAGAATGCTGATTTTGGGTGCATATGCAAATTCCGTTTCACGCTGCACCGTCAGTGCTTCTTCATCCGGCTCATGTGTTTCCTTGTACCATCCATTGTAAGACAGTCCCGGACCACTCATCTTATAGCGCACAGTTGAAACAACACCATCAATGCCTTTGAATTTTATAAAATTTAAGCTCTTTTTGATTTGATCTGAAATATTCAAATGGTTTCCCTCTTATCTTACAAGTTGCCTTTCCATCGGGCGCTTTACGAACAATACCCGCATAATATTATACTATAATCCGAAATTTTTTTCGACATGTTTTTCCGGTATGCAATGATAAAATCTACAATCTGTGCCAGCTATTTTGCAATGTGTGCCATCGACAAAAATCGCTATTGAAAACAATTTTTTCATTGAATATAATCCAATCGTTGTATGCGCCATAATCAAATAATAAATCAAATA